>CALKUR010000029.1 GCA_937996725.1 uncultured Dechloromonas sp.
CGCGCTCGCCGACCTCGACGAGCTGGAGAAGAAGATCAAGAGCGCGCACATGCCCAAGGAGGCGCGCGTGAAGGCGGAGGCGGAGCTGAAGAAGCTGAAGCTCATGTCGCCGATGTCCGCTGAAGCGACCGTCGTGCGTAACTTTATCGATACCCTGGTCGGTCTGCCGTGGAAAAAGAAAACCCGCGTCAGCAAAGATCTAGCCAATGCCGAGAAGACGCTGAATCAGGATCATTACGGTCTTGAACGTGTCAAAGATCGCATCATCGAATACCTCGCTGTGCAACAGCGCGTGGACAAGGTGAAGGCACCGATTCTTTGTCTGGTTGGCCCCCCGGGCGTGGGTAAGACCTCGCTGGGTCAGTCCATCGCCAAAGCGACGAATCGTAAGTTTGTGCGCATGGCCTTGGGCGGTGTGCGTGACGAGGCCGAAATTCGCGGTCACCGTCGTACCTACATCGGTTCTATGCCGGGCAAAATTCTGACCAGCCTGACCAAGACGGGTGTGCGTAATCCGCTCTTCCTGCTCGATGAAGTCGACAAGATGGGGCAGGATTTCCGTGGCGATCCATCGTCGGCGCTGCTTGAAGTGCTCGATCCGGAGCAGAACCATACGTTCCAGGACCATTACGTCGAAGTCGATTTTGACTTGTCGGATGTGATGTTCGTGGCGACGGCCAATAGCCTCAATCTGCCCGGCCCACTGCTGGATCGTATGGAGATCATCCGTCTGTCGGGTTATACCGAAGACGAGAAGGTCAGCATTGCCATGCGTTATCTGCTACCCAAGCAGATCAAGAACAACGGTTTGAAGGCCAGCGAAATCTCGGTGAGTGAGCCGGCCATTCGCGATATCGTCCGTTACTACACGCGCGAAGCCGGCGTGCGCTCGCTGGAACGCGAACTGTCCAAGATCTGCCGCAAGGTCGTTAAGACGCTCTTGCTCAAGAAGAAGGATGCCGGTTCCCGTATTTTGGTAACGCCGAAGAACCTGGACAAATTCCTGGGTGTGCGTCGTTTCACCTTCGGCATCGCTGAAAAAGAAAACCAGATTGGCCAGGTCACTGGCCTGGCCTGGACCGAAGTGGGCGGCGAGCTGCTGACCATCGAAGTCGCATCGATGCCGGGCAAGGGTGTGGTTCAACGCACTGGCTCGCTGGGCGACGTGATGAAGGAATCGGTTGAAGCTGCGCGTACCGTTGTGCGCGCCAGGGCCCGTCGTCTGGGCATTAAGGACGATGTGTTCGAAAAGACCGACCTGCACGTGCACTTTCCGGAAGGCGCGACGCCTAAAGATGGTCCATCGGCGGGCATCGCCATTACGACCGCTATCATCTCGGCGCTCACCGGTATTCCGGTGCGTTGTGATGTCGCCATGACCGGCGAGATTACGCTGCGCGGCGAAGTGCTGGCCATCGGTGGCCTCAAGGAAAAACTGCTGGCGGCCGTGCGCGGTGGTATTCAGACTGCGCTGATTCCGGAAGAGAACGTCAAGGATCTGGCCGAGATCCCGGATACGATCAAGGGCCGACTCGAGATCGTGCCAGTGAAGTGGATCGATCAGGTACTGGAGCATGCGCTGGCTAGCCCGCCCGTGCCGTTGCCGGCTGAAGTGGCGGTTGCCGCTGAAACCGCCGCCGCGGTTCCGGCGGCCGAAGCACCCCCGGTCCGCCATTAATCTGTAAATAATTAACCCAAGGGGGTGGAGTGGTGTTACACTTCGCCCCGTTGTTGAATGACGCGCCGCAATAAATGCGTCGCATCAAGCGCTTAGCGACACAATCGCACAAAGCGCTGAATGGCCCAAGTAACATCGGGCCACATTTGCGCATCGTCCCCAGCCGTACCCAAAGCATTTGCTCAAGGGTGCACCGGACGCCGGAATTGCCGGCATCTGTCTGATGGTCGATGTTCTTTGACCACAGACCATCGCGTTAAACAGGCGCGACCGGTTTTTCCTGATTGGGGATAAAAATGACTGAACAAGCAATGAGCTCTTTCGAGAGCATGGGCCTGGCCGCGCCTTTACTGAAGGCCATCGAAAACTTGGGTTTCACCCAGCCGACGCCGGTACAGGCCGAAGCGATTCCCGCTGCCCTGCAAGGCGGCGACTGGATGGTGAGCAGCCAGACGGGTAGCGGTAAAACCGCCGCCTTCCTGCTGCCGGTACTGAACGCCATGATGGCCGGCGGCAACAACTCGCCGATCGATCTGCATCGTGTCATCGGCCCGGCAGGTCTCATCCTGTGCCCAACGCGTGAGCTGGCACAACAGGTCGCGCAAGATGCGATTGACCTCCTCAAGAATAGCAAAGGCATCCGCGTGGCCACCGTGATGGGTGGTATGCCCTACGGTAAGCAAATGGCAGGCCTGCGTGGTGCGCTGCTCGTGGTTGCGACCCCGGGTCGTCTGCTCGACTTGGCGCAACGCCGTCAGATCCATCTGGCTGATGTCAAAACGCTGGTGGTGGATGAAGCCGACCGTATGCTGGATCTGGGCTTTGCCGAAGATCTGGAAGATATCAATCACCTCTGTCAGAAGCGTGATCAAACGTTGATGTTCTCGGCCACGTTCGCGCCGCGCATCATGTCGTTGGCCTCGCGTCTGATGAACAAGCCTGGCCGTCTGGAATTGGCCAGCGCTACGGATCGTCATACCCAGATTACGCAGTCGCTGCACTGGGCTGACAATATGATCCACAAAGAAAAGCTGCTGGATCATTACCTGCGCGATGCCGATCTGGAACAAGCAGTGGTATTTGCCAGCACACAAGTTGAAACCGACCGTCTGGCCGACGCGCTGGCCGAACAGGGTCATGCCGTCGCGGCATTACACGGTGCTATGCCGCAAAAGGTTCGCGCCCATCGTCTGAAGCAACTGCGCAGCGGTCACGTGCGTGTGCTGGTAGCGACCGACGTTGCCGCGCGCGGTATCGACGTACCGACCATTACGCACGTGTTCAACTTCGGTTTGCCGATGAAGGCGGAAGACTATGTGCACCGTATCGGCCGAACCGGTCGTGCCGGTCGTACCGGCAAGGCCATTACCTTTGCCGAACATCGTGATCGCATGAAGATCCGCACCATTGAAGCGCTGACCGATCAGCGTATCCCGGTGGCGGTGGTTGCGGGCCTGGAGCCTAAGACACCGGAACGCCCTGAGCGTGGTGGTTTTGGTGGGCGCGGTGAAGGCCGTGGCCGTCCGGGTGGCGGCGGAGGTCGTGGTGCCTTTGGTGGCCATGGTCGTAGCGGTGCGCCACGTGGCGAGTTCCGTGGTGATCGTTCAGACAGCAAGCCGCGCACCTGGGGTGATGCACCGCGTGGTGAAGCCCGGGGTGAGCGCAGCGAACGTCCGGCGCGTAGCTTCGATGACCGTCCGCGAACCTTCGACGACAAACCGCGCAGCTTTGGCGACCGTAGCGACAAGCCACGTGCCTGGGGCGACAAACCTCGTAGCTTTGACGATAAACCACGCGCCTGGGGTGATAAAGGCCCGAGCGACCGGCCGCGTCAGGCAGGCGAGGGTAGCAAGTCCTTTGGTGATCGCAAACCTTGGGGCGAGAAGCCCTGGGGTGACAAACCACGCAGCGACCGCCCCCGTGGCGATCAACCGCGTGGTGAGAAGCCGGCTGGTAAATCGTTCAGCAAGCCAGGTGGCAAGACCTTTGCCAAGTCGGGCCCCAAGCCCGCCGGCAAGGTTTTTAGCAAACACGGTGGCTCGGGTGGCCATGGTGGGTTTGGTAGCCGCGGTCGCTAGTCCACAGCAACCTAAAAGCCAACGCCGGTCCGGTGAGTCTTGCTCACCACCGGCGTTTTTCTTTGGTGCTGCTGATTGAATTTTTGCCCGATGCCCCAATCTGGCTACAATAAACGCAGCCAAACCATGAGACGAATCTGGGCATGAAATTCAAAGACTATTACGACATCCTCGGCGTGGCGCGTACGGCGTCGGCCGACGAGATCAAGAAGGCATTCAAGAAGCTCGCGCATAAATACCATCCGGATATCTCGAAGGATCCGGACGGTGAAGAGAAGTTCAAAGAGGTCAACGAGGCGTACAAGACGCTGAAAGATCCGGAACTGCGCAAAGCCTATGACCAATTGGGGCGTCATAACCCCGGTGAGCAATTTCGGCCGCCGCCGGGCTGGGAGCAGTACGCCCAGGGCGCTGGTGGTTTTGGTCAGGGCGGTGCCAGCGGCTTTGGTGGCGGTGGCTTTGGCGCGGGCGGGTTCGAAGGTGCCGGTTTTGAAGACGTGGACCTCTCCGAACTTTTTGCTCAAATGGGGCGTGGACGCGCGCATGCAGGTCGTGGTGCGCATGCCAATGGCCAGGGTTTCCAGCAGCCAGGTCAGGACTTCGAAGTCACGGCGCATATCTCGCTGGACGAAGCGGCTAAGGGCACCACGCTCGAACTCAATCTGGAAATGCCGGAGTACGATGCGCAGGGTCGCCTGCATCGTGTGCCGCAGGTGTTTAAGGCCCGCATTCCCAAAGGCGCGACCAATGGCCAAAAAATGCGCCTGCCTGGCAAAGGCGGCAAGGGCTTCAATGGAGGTGCAAACGGCGATCTGTATCTGAACATTGCGCTACACCCGCATCCGTTGTTCCGTGCCGATGGGCACGATCTCTTCTTGGATCTGCCGGTGACCCCGTGGGAAGCCGCGTTGGGTGCCGAAATTGATGTGCCGACGCTCGATAGTACGGTACGCATGAAGATTCCTGCGGGCACGCCGGCCGGCCGTAAGTTGCGTTTGGCTGGTCGTGGACTACCGAAGCCCAAGGAGGGTGCAGGCGATCTGTATGTGATCGTCCAGATTGCGACGCCGACCGAGCTTAACGATGCCGAGAAAACGCTATATCAGCAGCTTTCTGAAGCGTCGACCTTTAATCCGCGCGGCCACTTCGTGGCGGAAGCGCATCGCCATGCGTGAGGATGACCATGACTGAACCAATGACTACCCTAGAAGCGACTTGGCTAAGCGTGTCGGAATTTACCCAAGTGGCGGGCCTGCAGCAGACCGACGTTGTGACGCTTGTTGAAGTCGGCGTGCTCAAACCTTCCAGCCAATCGCTAGGCCAAGGTGTGCAGGGCTGGGCCTTTGACAGCCAGGCCATGACTTTGGCGCGTCGGCTACGCCGCATCCGCGAAGATCTGGAACTCGATCTGGATGTGCATGCCCTCGCGCTGGGCTTTCGGCTTCTTGAGCGGATTACCGAACTGGAGTCGGCATTGAACCGCGCACAGGTTGCACAGCTGCAAGATCGCGGGTGATTCTGGTAGAATAGCGCCCTACTAGGGGGTTGTTAGCTCAGTTGGTAGAGCGTCTGCCTTACACGCAGAATGTCGGCGGTTCGAGCCCGTCACAACCCACCAAATCTCCGTGCATATTACGCAACCCAGTGACACCTATACGCTCAGAGGCCTGTGAAGAAGTGCCTCGGGTAGAACGGACATTATGGAAACCAGAGAAGTCACCGAGCACATTGAGCATTCGTCTAACAAGAAGATTGCCCTGTTGATTGCGATTCTGGCGTTGATGCTGGCTTTTTTCGAGACCTTTGGCAAATCATTCCAGACGGACGCCCTAAGTCTTCAGCTTGAATCCACGAATACTTGGGCATTCTTTCAGGCCAAGTCGATCAAAGCGCACGATACCGAACTGGCGCGGGGGATCGTGATCGAAATTGCCGATCATAAGAAGATTTCCGAGAGTGAAGCACTTCGTAAATGGGAAGGCGACATCGCGCGCCTGACTTCGAACGAGGAGTCAATGGATGGCAAAGACCAGCTGTTTGAGAAAGCCAAGGAGCTGGAAGCCGAACGTGACCTGATGTTCAAGAAGTACCACTATATGGAAGTGGCCGTGGGCCTGCTCCAGGTGGCCATTGTGTTGGCATCCGCTTCGATTATTACCGGTGTTGCCTTCCTGGTGCTGGGTGCCAATATTCTGGGGGCGGTGGGTGCGATTGCTGGCTTACTGGGCCTGTTTGCTCCCGGTCTGATCAGCTTCTAAGTTCCCGTCCGGGATGAACGGTCGCGTTTCAGCCCCGTGCGATCAAAGCCTCAGCCAGTCTCTGGATGAGGCTTTGTCGTTTAAGTCCGGGGCGGGTGCGCCGGCCTTGGAGTCTTATATCGCTGTCTGCCGGAATCCGGCGTCTTCCATGGGCGACTTCATTCAGGCGCTCCTGGAAACGGCGTACTGGCGTCAGCGGGCGCTGCCAGCCCCGGTACTGAGTGATGCCTGCCTGGGCCTGGCACGGGCCATTGACGATGCGCTCGCAGAGGCTACAGAACCCCCTTATCATTCTCGACGTCACTTTAAAGAGGTTTGTCTGGGCCTGAGCCTGCTGCTGAGCGCTGGTACTGTCCAGATGGGTCAAGCCAGTTGGTCGCTCAGTGATGAAGACGCTTGGATAGTCCTGCTGGCCGCCATCGGACACGATTATGGCCACGAAGGCCGCCAAAACCGGACTTTTGGCGAACTGGAAGAAAAGTCATGCCGCCTGACGGGCGCGTTTCTACGGGATGCTGGGCTCGATGATTCTGTGATTGACCAAGTTGCGACGCTGATTCGGGCGACCGAGCCGACCCTTTATGCTGCCCTGACTGGCCCCGCCGCCCATGGCGCCAAACTGTCAGCCATCGAAACCATGAAGATTTTGCTGGTTGAGGCTGATCTTTTTGCGAGCATGCTGCCAGAATATGGCATTCTTCTGGGTAACTGGCTGTCTGAGGAATTTAAAGCTGAAACCCCCGGGCTGGCGCAAATTATCGCATCACCTGCGGGTCGGTTAAAGTTTCTCAGTACGCACCCCTACGTATCACCCAATTCAAGGGCCCTGAACTTTGTTTCGGTCATTGAGTCGGCTGTTGCGAAATCTGCCTAATTTTAACGAACGACGAACATCATGGAAGATACCAAGAAGCTTATTCGCCACCTGAGAAAACTCTTTCTGGCGCTGGTGCTGGGCGATGTGGTTGTGGCTGCAGCCATCTGGTACCTCTCGGGCACGCCCTTCGGCTGGATCGATTTTTCACTGAACGAAACATCTGAGATTACCGTTGGCCGTATCCTGGCCATACTACAATTTGTGCTCTTGGCGGGCACTTTTGATGTGTTGATTCGACGTGCGTGCCTGATTCATAACCTGACCTCGAGCAACTCCCGGATTCCGAATCTGATGGTCTTGCTGTTTAGTGTTGCCAGCTATGGATTTTTTGGCTTGGCAGGTTTTGTATTGCTATACGACTATTCCATCAAGGCACTCATTGCGGGCTCAAGCGCTATAGGCCTGGGTGTGGCCTATATGGCCAAGGATTTTATTCATGAAGCCATTGCCAGCGTGCAAATCCAGTATGACCGGCTGTTTTCGATCGGCGACTGGATCACCATGGGCGAGGGGGATGCCTACTGCGTGGTCGATATCGAGCGTCGGCTCGTGACCCTGCGCACGTACGAGGGCGTGACCGTCAAATACCCCAGCACCAAGTTCCTTTCTGGGGGCATCAAGAACTACAGCCGCCAGCCTACGGGTTGCAGCAGAACCATCTCGTTCCAGATCGATCCGAAATACCCCCAGGAAAAGGTCGTCGAAATCCTGAACGTGGCGGCCAAATACGTCATCAATAAGAATATCAAAGAAGGCTTCTACGACCGTTATAACGTTCAGATTACCGGTTTCCAGGTGGGTGCCATCACCTACCGCATCAAGTATTTTGTGGATCCGAGCCTGACGCCGGGTAAGACCAATACCCAGATGTACCAGGCGGTGATGCGGTTCCTCGGGGTGGCATCCATCAGTCTGGAATCGTCGATCAGCATCTCCCGTTTGAACGATGTGGTTGATAACACGCGCCGTCTGCTCGACATCCGTAACCAGAGCGTGCTCAAGGTGTTAAGCCTGGAAGAGATCCAGGCGCTGGCGCGGAAGGTTTCGCTGTGCGAGTTCCGTAAGGGTGAGGCAATTCTGCGTCATGGCGACAGCGGCGACAGCATGTTCTTTATCTTCGAGGGCAATCTGGATATCCAGATCCCCAAGGAGAATGGCGAAAAGACCTCGGTAGCCAATCTCTGGCCGGGAGACTGTGTGGGCGAGATGTCCATGCTGACTGGCGAACCGCGTTCAGCCGATGTTGTGGCACTGAGCGATGTGGTCCTGCTACAGGTCACCAAAGACGAGCTTCAGCCTATCCTAGCCAATAATCCGGGTCTGGTGGACAAGCTATCACGCATGTTGGCCGAGCGTAAGACGCATAACCAGAAGCACTTGAGTGGTGCCGAGGCTGAGGCCGAAACCGCCCAGGAAACCCAGACTATTGCTAAGCGGATCATTAGCTTCTTTGCGCTGGGATTACGATCAGATATTTGATCTTTGCCGGCGAAATCCGGTGATATAGTAGCAGCTGTTTTTTTTCGTAAATTTAACCCCTTTGTCCTTAGTTGGCGGTCGATTATGAGCTTGAAAAATTCCTTCTATCAGCTGAATCTTCGTTCCAAGCTGCTTATCGGTTTTACGTTGGTGTTTCTGCTGGCGGCAACGA
>CALKUR010000030.1 GCA_937996725.1 uncultured Dechloromonas sp.
CCGTCATTCACCCTGGGTGGTACGGGTGGTGGTATCGCTTACAACATGGAAGAGTTTGAAACCATCTGTAAGCGCGGCCTGGAAGCATCGCCAACCAACGAACTGCTGATTGAAGAATCGCTGCTGGGTTGGAAAGAATACGAAATGGAAGTGGTGCGTGACCGTAAGGACAACTGCATCATCATCTGTTCGATTGAAAACCTGGACCCGATGGGCGTGCATACCGGTGACTCGATCACCGTGGCGCCGGCGCAGACGCTGACGGACAAGGAATACCAGATCATGCGTAACGCGTCGATCGCCGTGCTGCGTGAGATTGGCGTCGATACCGGTGGTTCGAACGTGCAGTTTTCGATCAATCCGGATGACGGCCGTATGGTCGTGATTGAAATGAACCCGCGCGTGTCGCGTTCGTCGGCCCTGGCCTCCAAAGCTACCGGCTTTCCGATCGCCAAGATTGCTGCCAAGCTGGCAGTCGGTTACACGCTTGATGAGCTGGCCAACGAAATTACCGGCGGTAAAACGCCGGCCTCGTTTGAACCGTCGATCGATTACGTGGTGACCAAGGTGCCACGTTTCGCCTTTGAAAAATTCCCGATGGCCGATAATCGCCTGACGACACAGATGAAGTCGGTTGGTGAGGTGATGGCGATCGGTCGCACCTTCCAGGAGTCTCTGCAGAAAGCCCTGCGTGGTCTGGAAGTGGGGGTGGATGGTTTCAACCTGAAGTCGGTGGATCCCGAGACGATTGACGAGCAGATCGCCAATGCGACGCCGGATCGCCTGTGGTACGTGGCCGATGCTTTTGGTGTCGGTATGTCGGTCGAACGCGTATTCGAACTGACCAAGATTGACCCGTGGTTCCTGACGCAGATCAAAGAGATTGTCGATCTGGAACTGACGATTGAACAACGTGGCTTTGATACGTTGAGCGCCGATGAGTTGCGTTATCTGAAGCGCAAGGGGTTCTCGGATCGTCGCCTGGCCTATCTGACCAAAACGACCGAAGCCAATGTGCGCGAGCGTCGTCATGCACTGGGTGTACGCCCGGTCTACAAGCGTGTGGATACCTGTGCTGCCGAGTTCGCCACGAACACGGCCTACATGTACTCGACCTATGAAGAGGAGTGCGAGGCGCAGCCGACCGACAAGAAGAAGATCATGGTGTTGGGCGGTGGCCCGAACCGTATCGGTCAAGGCATTGAATTCGATTACTGCTGCGTACATGCCGCCATGGCGATGCGCGAAGACGGTTACGAGACCATCATGGTCAACTGTAATCCGGAAACCGTGTCGACCGATTACGACACCTCGGATCGTTTGTACTTCGAACCGCTGACGCTGGAAGATGTGCTGGAAATCGTCGCGATCGAGAAGCCGGTCGGCGTGATCGTGCAGTACGGTGGTCAGACGCCGCTCAAGCTGGC
>CALKUR010000031.1 GCA_937996725.1 uncultured Dechloromonas sp.
TGGGTGTCTTCATCGACGAAGCCAGCATCGCCACCATCGAGAAGAAGATGGAAAAAACCGGTTATCTGGATGGTTCGGAAATGGCCGGCACTTTCAGCATGCTGCGTGCCAACGATTTAGTCTGGTCCTTCGTGATCAACAATTACCTGATGGGCAAAGATCCGTTCCCGTTCGATCTACTGTACTGGAACTCGGACTCGACTCGGATGCCACGCGCCATGCACAGCTTTTACCTGCGCAATATGTACCTGAAGAATATTCTGAAGGAACCAGGCGGCGTGACGCTGGGTGGTGTGCCTATCGACATCCGCAAGGTGAAGACACCGTGTTACTTCATCTCGGCCATCGAAGACCACATCGCCCCGTGGATCAGCACCTACATGGGCGTGCATCTGCCATCGGGTCCGGTCAACTTCGTTCTAGGTGGTTCGGGCCACATCGCCGGCATCGTCAACCCGCCCGCCGGCAACAAGTATTGTTACTGGACGAATGACAAGCTGCCAGAAACGGCTCAAGCCTGGTTTGAAGGTGCGAAGCAGCACGAGGGCTCCTGGTGGCCGAACTGGGAACAATGGGTCGAAGCGATCGACAATAAGAAGGTTGCCGCCCGCGTACCGGGTGCTGGCCCGCTCAAGGCGATCGAAGATGCGCCGGGTAGCTTTGTCAAAATGCGTGCCGACGCCAAGAAAGCACCGGCTGCAGCCAAACCCAAGGCAAAAGCCGCCAAGTAACTGACGGCTGCACCAAAGAAAAAGCCCGCCGAAGCGGGCTTTTTCTTTCAGGGGAAACAACCCTATCAGGCAGAATTACTTCTGTGATTGGCGTGCCAGTTTGATCACCGCATCGGTATTGGCTAATAGGTCGCTAAAGCTGGCACCTCGTGGTTGCAACATCTTGTAGCGACCACCCACAATGATCGAGGGTACGGCATCGATCTGGTAAGAAGCAGCCATCGCATCGGCCTTCTTCATGGCATTGGTCACTTCCTGCGAGAAGTACACTTCCTTGAATTTGTTGGCATCGACACCCGGCTGACTGGCAGCCCATTGCAACACGGCCTGATCGTCGTACAACATACGCCCCTGCTGATGAATCGCCGCAAAGGCGCCGGCATCCAGCGCCGTCAGCTTCAGGATTTGGATCGTGTAGAACAGCCGGCCAAGCACCACCCATTGCGGACGACCGAAGGTGACCGGAACACGTCGAACGGCAACATCCTTCGGCTGTTTACGGCTCCAGCGTTCGAAGGGTTCCGAGAATTCATGACAGTGCGGGCAACCATAGGAGAAGAACTCGAATACGTCGATGCGGCCACTCGTTGTTGGTGCGGAGGCGTTGAGCAGCGCATAGGTCTGGCCGGCAATGGCGGCACCACCAGCTGCACCTGCGGGCGGCAAGCTGCCGCCCAAAGCTGCCTGCGCAAAAACGGTACCCGATGTTGCAGCACCCAAGCCTGCAATCAATGTAGCGATGAATTGACGACGTTGCATGTAGGCTCCGATTTAGTTGCGGGCGGAAACGGCGTCGATGCCGTTCTCCTTGAGTTCGTTACGGGCGCGATTGGCATCATCCTGACGCTTGAACGGGCCGATCTTGACGCGATACCAGACCTTTTCACCGATCACGGCTTTCTGGACGGTGGCGTCAAAACCGATCAGCGCTAGGTTGGCCTTCTGCGCTTCGGCATCCGACGGCTTCTGGAACGAGCCAGCCATCAAGTAGAAACCGCTGGGTGCTTCTGGTGCTTTGGCCGCATCGGCCGGTTTGCCGTTCTCTGCTGCAGGTTTCGCGTTTGTGGTCGTGCCATCGGTTTTGCCCGACAGAATGTCCGGGAACTGGAAACGTTTCTCGGGCGGCGGATCGCCGGGTTTACCGGGCAAGGCGATCGGCTGACCGTTTTCGCCCTGCGCATTGGTTGCCGGTGCGGGTGCCGGTGGGGCATCGGCTGGCTGTGCGGCGGCGGATGTGGCCTTGGCCGGCGCTTGCGGGGTGTTATTGGCCGTGCCAGCCTTGTCGATAAAGGGCGACGGCATCCGGTTGAACCACCAGGCGACTGCGGCAGCAATCACCAGCCCCAGAATCAATCCGTACAAAATCCCCTTGAACGCACCACCCCCGGCGCTGGGCTCACGCTCGCGCGAGGAATGACGGTTCGGTTTGTAATCTCGGGACATAACAGCCTCGTTTTAAACTCTGGGCAGCTTACATGCTTTCCGGACAGGATACACCCAGCAAAGCCATGCCATTGCGGATGACCTGACGCACTGCAATCGACAATGCTAGGCGAGCACCTGTCAGCGCCGCATCATCGAGCAGCATACGTTCGGCGTTGTAGTAACCGTGGAACTCGGCGGCGAGATCGCGCAGATAAAAAGCGATCTGGTGCGGGGCGAGATCGCGCGCGGCAGACTCGACCACTTCCGGGAAACGACCCAGGAAGGCGGTCAGCGCCGCTTCGCGCGGATTGGTCAGCAGTGCCAGATCGGCATCTTTCAGGTCGGCTTCCGTACCAGCCCACTGCGCCATCAGCGAGCAGATGCGGGCGTGCGCGTACTGGATGTAATACACCGGGTTGTCGGCGCTTTGGCTCTTGGCCAGATCCAGATCGAAGTCGAGATGCTGGTCGGCCTTACGCAGCACGTAGAAGAAGCGACAGGCATCGTCACCGACTTCGGCGCGCAGCGCACGCAGCGTGACGTAATCACCGGCGCGGGTCGACATCGAGGCCTTCTCGCCGTTGCGGTAAAGCACGGCGAACTGCACCAGCGCGATATCCAGCTTTTCGGGATTCAGCGCCAGTGCCTGAACGGCACCCTTCACGCGCGGGATATACCCGTGGTGGTCGGCGCCCCAGATATTGATCATGCGATCGAACCCACGCTCGTACTTGTTGAGGTGGTAGGCAATGTCCGAGGCGAAGTAGGTATAGAGACCATTCTCGCGCTGAACGACGCGATCCTTCTCGTCGCCGAAATCGGTTGAACGGAACCAGCGGGCACCGTTCTGTTCGTAGATGTGGCCAGCCGCATCCAGCTTTTCCAGGCAGCGTGCCACCATGCCGGTATCAAACAGGGCGTTTTCCGAGAACCAATTCTGGAAGTGCACGCCAAAGGCATTGAGGTCATCACGACCGTCAGCCAGCTGCTCCGAGAGCGCGTGTTGGTGGACGTAAGGCCAATCTTCACCGAGCAGCGTCTTGCCGTTGGCAATCAGCGCATCTAGGTGCATCTCGCGCTGGGTCTTGGCGTCATCATCAGCGCGACTAGCGTCCGGCAACCCCGGCGTACCTTCAAGTACGGCAGCCTGGGCGCGGACATATTTATCGCCATGGGCGCTAGTTAACTGACGCGCCATATCGCGCACGTAATCGCCTTGGTAAGCATTCGGCGGGTAGTCGATGGTCACACCATGCTGATCCAGATAACGGATCCAGGTCGAGACCGCCAAAATGTCCATCTGACGGCCGGCATCGTTGACGTAGTACTCGCGGGTCACATCCCAGCCGGCAAAGGCCAGCAGATCAGACAGGCTGGCACCGTAGGCGGCACCGCGGCCATGGCCAACGTGCAGCGGCCCTGTCGGATTGGCCGACACGAATTCGACCAGAACCTTGGCATTGCTGCCAAGCTGGCTACGGCCAAAATTGGCGGCTTGCGCCAAAACGGACGAGACAATCCGGGTTTTGGCACCGCTATTCAGCTTGAAGTTGATAAAACCCGCACCGGCGATCGAAACCTCGCTGACCTCGGGAGAGGCCGGCAGTGCCTGAACGATGCGCTCGGCAATGGCACGGGGTGCCAACTTGAGGGCGCGCGCCAGTTGCATGGGCAGATTGGTGGCAAAATCCCCGTGGTCGGCCTGCTTGGGACGCTCCAGATGAATGGGGGTTTCGGCGTGTTCCGGGGCTACGGTGGCCAGGGCGGCCTGTAGCAAGCCGGTGATGTGTTCGCGGCTATCAAAAGTCATGGGTAAAATTATACCTTCTGGCCCGCCATCCCGTGGGCTCTCACTGTGAAAGCGGATCGCTTATGCGCGTGCAGCGCCTTGCTCGGATTCTTTACGTCAGCTGGAAGAACGGGCTGTTGACCATGCTGGTAGAAGCCGAGCCAGAGGGGCGCGTTGCCCGCTGGCTGGGTTTTTACGCGCGCCGTCGCCACTTCAGCAAGCCGCGGGCCGTCCGTCTGCGTGAAGCGCTGGAGTCGCTGGGCCCGATTTTCGTCAAGTTCGGCCAGATGCTGTCCACCCGCCGCGACCTGCTCGCGCCGGACTTCGCCGACGAACTGGCCAAGCTACAGGATCGCGTGCCGCCGTTTCCTTCGGACCAGGCAATTGCCGAAATCGAGCGCGGCCTTGGCATGCCGCTCATCGAAGCCTACAGCGAATTTAATCCGCAACCAGTCGCCTCGGCCTCGGTGGCGCAGGTCCATTTCGCCCGACTGCACAACGGCCACGATGTTGCGGTCAAGGTTTTGCGGCCCGGCATGCACCGCGTGGTCAACCACGATATCGATCTGCTCGACACGTTCGCCCAGCTCATCGAACGCTTCTCGGAAGACGGTCGCCGCCTGAAGCCGCGCGAAGTCGTCGCCGAATTTGCCAAGCATCTGCATGACGAATTCGATCTGGTGCGTGAAGCAGCCAATGCCTCGCAGCTCCGCCGCAACTTTGCCGATGGCGAATTGCTCATCGTGCCTGAGGTCTACTGGGATTTCTGCGCGACCAACGTGATGACGATGGAACGGATGCATGGCATTCCCGTTGGCCGGATCGATGAACTGCGCGCCGCTGGCATCGATCTGAACCGCCTATCGAGCGCGGGCGTCGAAATCTTCTTCACACAGGTCTTCCGTGACGGTTTCTTCCATGCTGACATGCACCCGGGCAACATTCTTGTGGCGCACGACGGCCGTTATGTGGCGCTCGACTTCGGCATCGTCGGGACGCTCAACGATGTCGACAAGAACTATCTGGCGCAGAATTTCCTGGCCTTCTTCCAGCGCGATTACCGCCGCGTCGCCGAAGTCCACGTCATCTCGGGCTGGGCACCTAAAGATACCCGCATCGACGAATTCGAGGCAGCCATCCGCACGGTGTGCGAACCGATCTTCGATAAGCCGCTCAAGGACATTTCCTTCGGCAAGGTACTGCTGCGTCTGTTCCAGACCTCACGCCGGTTCAACGTCGAAGTGCAGCCACAATTGGTTATGCTGCAGAAGACCCTGCTCAACATCGAAGGCCTGGGTCGCCAGCTGAATCCTGATCTGGATCTCTGGAAAACCGCCAAACCTTTCCTCGAACGCTGGATGAGTGAACAGGTGGGTGTGCGCGGTTTTATTGACGGCATGAAGCGCGAGGCCCCGAACTGGGCCAAGATTCTGCCGCAACTACCCCGCCTGCTGCACGACTACCTGGTGCCCCAGGAAGAACAGGTCAAGGCCGACCAGAAAGCTTTGCGCGAGCTACGCAACGCGCTCCGGCGACAACGGCGCTGGTTATGGCTTAGCTTGAGCATCTCTGCCCTGGCGCTGACCACTACCACCGCACTGTTTTATCTGAACCATCTGTAATGACTGCACTCCTCGGCTTCATCACGCTCTATCTGCTGGCCTCAATCGGTATCGGTCTGCTGGCAGCAACGCGCGTGAAGAACGCCCGGGACTTCGCTGTCGCTGGCCGAATGTTGCCGCTACCCGTGGTGACAGCCACCGTGTTCGCTACCTGGTTTGGTGCCGAGGCCGTGCTCGGTGTCTCTGCGACATTTGTACGCGAAGGCTTACAGGGTGTTGTTGCCGACCCCTTTGGCGCATCCATGTGTCTGATCCTGGCCGGCTTCTTTTTTGCCAGCAAACTGTATCGCCTCAATCTGTTGACCATTGGTGATTACTACCGCTTACGCTATAACCATACGGTGGAATGGCTGAGCACGCTGGCCATCGTGGTTTCTTACCTGGGCTGGGTGTCCGCACAGATCAAAGCGCTCGGCCTCGTGTTCTTTACCGTGACCGGCGGCTTGATTCCACAGGATAAGGGCATGATTCTCGGTGCCGCTATCGTGCTGACTTACACGGTGCTTGGCGGTATGTTGTCGGTGGCCATTCTGGATTTCGTGCAAATCACCGTCATCATGGGGGGCCTGATCTATATCGCCAGCATCATCAGCGATCTGGCCGGCGGCGTCGGCACCGTGATCTCGCACGCCAGCGCGGCCGGCAAGCTCAACTTCCTCCCTACCGGCGGCTATGAAGTCTGGGTACCGTTCATCGGCGCCTGGATGACCATGATGCTCGGCTCTATTCCACAGCAAGACGTCTTTCAACGTATCACGTCCGCCAAGAGCGAGCGTGTGGCCATGGCCGGCTCTATCCTCGGCGGCTCGCTGTACTTTGTGTTCGCATTTATCCCGATGTTTCTGGCCTATGCCGCCACGCTGATCGACCCGAGTATGTTCGAACAATTGCTGAACACGGATTCGCAACTGGTACTGCCCATGCTGATCCTGCAGCACACGCCGCTTTTTGCCCAGGTCATCTTTTTCGGCGCGCTGCTCTCGGCCATCATGAGTTGCTCTTCGGCCACCTTACTGGCACCGTCAGTCTCGTTTACCGAGAATATTCTGCGCCCCATGCTGCCGCACATTTCCGACCGGATTTTCCTCTGGCTGATGCGCCTTGTCATCGTTGGCTTTGCCGGCATAGTTCTGGCCATGGCGCTGACCAGCAACGCGTCAATCTTCAAGATGGTGGAGCACGCTTACAAGGTCACACTGGTTGTCGCCTTCGTACCCTTAGTCGCAGGTTTCTATTGGAAGCGCGCCACCACGCAGGGCGCACTATTTGCCATCTTCGCCGGCTTTTTTACCTGGATGCTTTGCGAAGCCTTCAGCACCGGGGATCACATCTGGCCGCCCCAGATTCTGGGGCTCGTGGCAGCAACCGGCGGTATGCTCGTTGGCTCTTTGTTACCGCAACGAATTGGACGTCTCAGCCCACCGCCATCGCATCACCATGCCGCCGAAGGTACGTACCACGTCGCGCACCACAACCATGAACGCCCCGGCGAACACGACGCACAACGCTGAGCGGATATCACTCTGGCAGCGCCTGCGACGCAAACCGCTCGCATTGTCGCTGGCTTATCTCGGCATCATTATCTACGCCAGTCTCTACGCCAATCACCCCTGGCGCGATAACGGGATAGGCCCCTTTGATTTCCTAGCGGCGAACTGGCCGCGCTACTGGACCTGGCAAGACGCCTGGTTCAACATTCTGGCTTATTTGCCTCTGGGGTTTTTGCTCACGCTTTCGCCTGTACATCGACCTTCACCCTGGGCACGGGTGCTCGTTCCGATGCTGGTCGGCTTCGCGCTCTCGGCAACCATGGAAGCGCTGCAGACCTTCATTCCGGGTCGCGTTTCATCGCCGCTGGATCTGCTGTTCAATACGCTCGGTACGCTTTGCGGCGCAACGCTTTCGCTGTTCTACGGCCCTACATTGTTGGCAGCAGCTGGCCGGCTCCGACTCCGGCTTGGCGTTCGGCGTTTGAGTGCCGAAACCGGGCTCCTCTTGTTGGGGCTCTGGCTATTCGCACAGATTTCTCCAGAGACGCTTTTTTTCGGGTTCGGTGATTTGCGGGCATTGCTCGAACTGCCGCCCGCCTTGCCGTTCTCTCCCGACCAGCATATTTTGCTCGAAACGGTGATTGCCACTTTGCAAACCTTGGTCGTGGCCTTTTTATTGCGCGGTGTGCTGGAACGATTGGCACTGACCCGACGCCAACAATTTCTGGCGATCATGATTCTTTTGGCGCTCGGGGTCTGCATCCGTACGCTGGCCAGCTGGGTTTTGCTGAGCAATCTCCCGTTATTTGGTGAGACGGCGCGCTGGGCTGCTTTGACACCCGGCGGTCTGACCGGCGTCGCGTTCGGCGCAATGCTGACGATACCGCTGCTCTATCTGCCCATTGGCTGGCAAATGCCGCTGGCCGCCATGTGCCTGATGACGGCAACGGTGCTCGTGAATCTGATGCCCATCAACCCCTATTCTCCGACGGCCCTGACGGTTTGGCGCCAGGGCCACTTCCTCAACTTCAACGGCCTCACTCGGCTCATTGCGGCTGCGTGGCCCTATCTGGCGTTGCTCTTTCTGGTCTGGACTGATCGTCAACTTGCCCGCGACGAAGGCCGGCGCGCACGCCTATAATCGAACCCAACCCTTGCAGACCCATTTAAAGAGACGCCATGAGCTTTTTCAAACACCACGTTTTTATCTGTTGCAATCAACGTGAAAACGGGGACCCCTGCTGTAACGCCCTCGGCGCAAGTGCCATGTTCGACTACGCCAAAGCACGGGTGGCCGAACTCAAACTCAACCAACCGGGCATGGTGCGCATTAATAAAGCGGGTTGCCTAGGGCGCTGTCTGGAAGGTCCTGCCATGGTGATCTATCCGGAATCCGTGTGGTATCAGTTCGTGGATAAAGATGACATCAATGAGATTATCGAATCCCATCTGGTCAACGATACACCCGTCGACCGCTTGCGTATCTAAAGGGTAACGTTCATGTCCCAAGCCGCTCCATCCCGAGAAGAACAAGTCCTGATCGATGGCCCGATCGGCAAGATCGAGGTGCTCATTGATAACCCGGGCGCACCTCGTGGCATCGCCCTCATCGGTCACCCACACCCCATCGGCGGCGGTGCCGCCACCAACAAAGTCGCCCATACTCTGGCACGTACGTTCGCGGGCTTGGGCTATGCCGCCTTTCGCCCCAACTTTCGCACCGTTGGCCAGACCGAGGGTGAGCACGACGAGGGCATCGGCGAAACGGACGACATGCTCGCCGTGCTGGATTACGCCCGCGAACGCTGCGGTCACTTGCCCGTGGTACTCGCCGGCTTTTCATTCGGCGCCTTCGTGCAGACACGCGTTGCGAAACGCATGGTAGAAGCCGGCCATCCGGCACAGCGCCTGGTACTCGTGGGCACGGCCTCTGGCTTCGTTGAAGGCACCCGCAATTACGATACCGAATCAGTACCGCGCGATTCCATCGTGATTCACGGCTCCGCCGATGAGACCGTACCGCTCGAAAACGTGTTGGCCTGGGCTGAACCACAGGATCTCCCTGTGATCGTGGTGCCCGCGGCCGATCACTTCTTTCATCGCCGACTGCACCTGCTGCGCGAAATCATCACGCACAACTGGCGTCACTGATGTTGACCGGGGTCCGACTCGTCTTCACCACCGTGCCAGACGAAGCACTGGCAGAGGCGCTCGCGCAACAACTCGTGGCGTCTGGCCTGGCAGCCTGCGTCAAAACGCTACCGGCCTGCACGTCCACCTATCGTTGGGAAGACCGGATTGAACATGCGACGGAAATACCGTTGATGATTGTTACACCTGCTGCACGCTACGCGGCGCTTGAACAGCATCTTAAACAGATACACCCGTATGACGTTCCAGAAATCCTGGCCGTCGACTGCAGCGATGGTCTCCCGGACTACCTGCAATGGGTGCTCGCAGCCGGATCGAACAACTGATGCGCCGGCTATTCGTAGCCTTTATTCTGGCGGCGCTCGCACTGGCGCCGCCTGTGGGCGCTGCGCCTGCCGATTTCTCGACAGCCCCCCCCGCAAATAACTTTCTACCGCCCCAGCTGGCATTCAAACCCACGGCCACCGCCATCAGCGGCGACCAGGTCGAGGTGCGTTTTGATATCCAACCGGGTTATTACCTGTATCGCAACAAGCTGGCCGTGGAGCTCACCGGCTTGGTTCCGGCCGACCTACGCATCAACGCAAGCGTTCTGCCAGCGGGCATTCAAAAAGAGGATCCCAACTTCGGTCTGACGGAGGTCTACCCCGATCCGCTGACTTGGCCGGTCATGGTAACGGGCGGTCCACGCCCAACGATGGTCACGCTCTCTGTACGCTATCAGGGCTGCGCCAGCCAGGGCATTTGCTACCCCCCTGAAGTCGTTCTATTGCCCGTGACATTACCGTCAGCCGATGCCCCGCCAGAAACGGCAAGTCCACCGATTAACGCCGTTGGAGGCCAGAACGGTATTCACGAGATTGCCCGTAGCCTCGATCAGGGTGCACTCTGGTTGAATCTGTTGCTCTTCTTCGGCGCCGGCATCGGCTTGGCATTCACACCCTGCATGTTGCCAATGATGCCGATCGTCGCTACCGTCGTGCTGGGCCGCCACGATGCGGCACACCCGCTCTCGCATCTGCGTGGCTTCCTCCTCGCCCTGGCTTATGTACTGGGTATGGCACTCACCTATGCATTGGCCGGCGTCTTTGCCGGTTTGTCCGGCACCCTGATTTCCGGCCTATTGCAAAACCCATGGGTCTTAGCGAGCTTTGCGCTGATCTATGTGGTGTTGGCCGGGGCAATGCTAGGGCTCTATAACTTGCAACTGCCCAATGCGCTCCAGGGCACATTGGCGCAGGAAAGTCGCCGCCTCCATGGTGGTTCATTGCCCGCAGCATTCATCTTGGGCGCTCTGTCGGCATTAATCGTCGGCCCTTGTGTCGCCGCACCGCTGGCGGGGGCGCTTTTATACATCGGGCAAACCGGCAACGGCCTGCTAGGCGGTACCCTTTTATTTGCCATGGCCTTCGGGATGGGCATCCCACTCCTGGCGATGGGCGCATCGGCCGGCACGCTAGCCATTAAAACCGGGCCTTGGATGGAAGCCATCAAAAAGGCTTTCGGCTTCATTCTTCTGGCAACCGCCTGGTGGGTATTGTCGCCGGTCTTACCCGACAACGTCCTGATGGGCGGTTTCGGCATTCTGGCGATGCTTGCGGGCGTGTTGCTCAAGGCGCTGGAACGGCTTCCAGAACGCGCGCATGTCTCGTCACGCCTGGGCAAAGCACTCGGTGTCTTACTCGTTGCCCTCGGCCTCGCCTGGCTGGCTGGCGCGCTGGGCGGTGCCACGCGCCTGGATCGACCGCTGAGCCCATTCATCGCGGGTGTCGAACCACAAGTTGTGGACAACACGCCACTGCCTATGGCGAAAGTCACCACGATTGCCGGTCTTGAAGCAGCGCTGCGCGACACGCAAAAGCCGGTCTTCATCGACGTGTACGCCGACTGGTGCGTGAGCTGCAAGGAGTTTGAACGCGACACCCTAGGCAACCCCGCTGTACGCAAGGCCCTGGACGCCTTTACGCTGATCCGGGTCGACGTTACCAGCAGCGATACCGAAGCCCGCAACCTGCTTCAGCGATTCGGGCTTTTCGGGCCGCCGGGCATGGTGTTCTATGCCTCGGGCGGGCGTCTATTGCACGATGCCACCTTGGCCGGGTATGTCGGGCCCGAAGCATTTCTGAAGCAACTGCAACGCGTACTCGCTCTGGCCGAAAAGACAGGCAACTAATCCCGCGCCACGCCTTGTAACAACGGGCTTTACGCCGCCTTCTGGCGAGGCCGGCATGTTAGAATCACACCCTTATTCATCGCTCCGCGCATCCCATCAGACACCATGTTTTCAGGAATCATTGCCGCCATTGGCCACGTTGATCAAGTCGCTGCCCGCAACAGCGGCGTGCGGCTGACCATCGACGCCGGTGGCCTGGACCTCAGCGATGTGGCTCTGGGCGACTCGATCGCCTGCAATGGTGTCTGCCTGACCGTCGTTGAACTGGTGCCGACAGCTAAACCCACGGCCTTCGTCGTGGATGTGTCCGATGAAACCCTGCGCTGTGCCACCGGCCTCGACGCCCGTGCGCCACTCAATCTTGAAAAAGCGCTGCGCCTGGCCGATCGCCTGGGTGGCCATCTGGTGACTGGCCATGTTGATGGCATCGGCCATGTGCACCACTTCGCACCGACCTCGTCAGATGCCCAAGGGGATTGGCTGCTGACCATCGAAGCCCCCGATGACCTCGCCCCGTTTATTGCGCGCAAAGGTTCCATCACCGTTAACGGCACCAGCCTGACCGTGAACACCGTGGATGATCGGCACTTCTCGATCAACCTTATTCCACACACCTTGCAGAACACCATGCTGCACACGCTAACCGCGAACGCCCCAGTCAACCTGGAAATTGATGTTATCGCGCGTTACTGCGAACGTCTGCTGTCGTATACGAAATCATGAGCGAACAACACGTACAAAAAATCGCCCCCACGCACGAAATTATCGCCGAGCTACGCGCCGGGCGCATGGTCGTGCTGGTGGATGAAGAGGATCGTGAGAACGAAGGCGATCTCGTCCTCGCGGCTGATCACGTGACGCCGGAAGCCATCAACTTCATGGCCCGCTTCGGTCGCGGCCTGATCTGCCTGACGCTCACCGAACAACGTTGCCGACAACTGGGTCTCAACCAGATGGCGCGCGACAACAAAGCACAATTCGGCACCGCCTTCACGGTCTCCATCGAAGCTGCCGAGGGCGTCACAACCGGCATTTCGGCACACGACCGCGCCCGCACGATTCAGGCAGCAGTGGCTGTCGATGCCAAACCGGCCGATATCGTTCAGCCGGGCCATATCTTTCCAATCATGGCACGGCCGGGTGGTGTGCTCGTTCGCGCCGGCCATACCGAAGCCGGTTGCGATCTCGCCAGTCTGGCCGGTCTGAGCCCGGCTTCTGTGATCTGCGAAATCATGAGCGAAGACGGCAGCATGGCACGCCTGCCTGAACTCAAAGAATTTGCCGTCCAGCACGGCCTCAAAATCGGTACCATTGCCGACCTGATTCACTACCGCAGCCAACACGAAACACTGGTAGGCCGTTCCGGTTCGCGCACGCTCGAGACACGCCACGGCAACTTCACGCTGCACACCTACGCCGACAAGGCCTCCGACGATGTCCATCTAGCACTCGTTAAAGGCACGCTGGACCCGGCGAAAGAAACGCTGGTACGTGTACATGTGCCGCTGTCGGTACTCGACTTTCTAGCCCCAGAAAACACAGGGCACAGCGTGATGCTGGAAGAAGCCATGGCTGCCGTCGGCGCCGCCGATCAGGGCGTGCTCGTCATGCTGCATAAGCCACTTAGCGGACACGAATTGTTGCAAGGCCTGGTTGCAACGGATCAGCAGTCAGCACCGCGCAAATGGGATCCACTCTTACACGGCATCGGTGCGCAAATTCTGCGCGACCTCGGCGTTAAGAAAATGCGTCTGCTGGCCAGCCCGCAACGCATCCCGGCGATGACCGGCTTCGATCTGGAAGTCACCGGATTTCAACAGCCTGACGGCACGCGCACCAACGTTTAAGGAAGATCCATGGCCCGCTATCTGGAACACCCTATCGATACTAACGGCAAAGGGCTGCGTATCGGCATTGCTGTAGCCCGTTTCAATCAGGACATCTGCGATGGCCTGCTATCGGCTGCTGTTAATGAGTTACACCTGCTGGGCGTTGCTGCCGAAGACATTACCGTATGCAGCGTCCCTGGCGCGCTTGAAATCCCCCTCGTCTTGCAGACCCTCGCCGACGAGGAAGAAAAATCCTACGATGCCCTCATCGCATTGGGCGCGGTCATTCGCGGCGAGACCTATCACTTTGAAGTCGTGAGCAACGATAGCTGTCGTGCTGTGATGGATGTGCAACTGACCACCGGTGTGCCGATCGCCAATGGCATCCTGACCACCGAGGATGACGATCAGGCTCTCGTACGCATGCACGATAAGGGTGCCAACTGCGCCCGTTGCGCCATCGAGATGGCACGCCTGCATGCCCGCATCCGTTCGGGCGAAGCGCCGCAACCAGAAGGACGTGCGTGATGACCCAACAAGCTCAAGGATCACGGCCCGCCAATGGCCCAAAGCCAGCCCGCCGTCGCGCCCGTGAAGCAGTGCTGCAAGCCCTCTATGGTTGGCAGATCGGCGGCCAGGATCTGGCCGCCTGCGAAACAGCGCTGCACGAGATTGATGGATTCAGCCAACTCCGTGACGCTGAACAAAAGTTTGCAGTGAATCTGCTGCGTGGATGTATCGCACACTACGAGACGCACCGCGAACAACTAACACCGCTGCTCGACCGCCCCTTCGCCGAGCTGTCGCCCATCGAAGGGTGCATCCTGTTGCTGGGTGCGCATGAAATGGCTGACAGTCCAGAAACTCCCGTGCGCGTGGTTATGAACGAAGCGATCGAACTGGCCAAAACATTTGGCGGCACCGATGGCCATAAGTTTGTGAATGGCGTGCTCGACCGCCTGGCACCTATACTGCGCCCGCTCGAAAGCAGTCGATCTACTCGTTGAGATTGTCATGGCCGGCGAGTTCGCACTGATCGAACACCTGCTGCGCCAGACTCGCGCCGATCATGCCACGCGACCGCCCATTCTCGGGCCTGGCGATGATTGTGCGCTGATTGCACCGTCTCATCCCAATCTTGCCTGGGCCGTCACAACCGATATGCTGGTTTCCGGCGTGCACTTTCTCGAGACAGATGACCCACGAGATCTGGGTTGGAAAACCCTGGCCGTCAACCTCTCTGATCTTGCCGCCATGGGCGCATTGCCACGCTATGTCACCCTGGCCGCCGCCATACCCCCAGAAGATGCGCAAGACACTGCCTGGATCGACGCCTTCTTTAGTGGCTTCGTTGATTGTCTAAATACATTTGATGTGGCACTGATCGGTGGCGATACCACCCGTGGGCGACGCACCTTCAGCGTGACTGCCATGGGCGAAGTCGAGGCCAACCGGGCACTGCGTCGTAGCGGGGCACAAAGGGATGATGACATCTGGATCTCCGGCACACCAGGCTATGCCACGCTCGGTTTACGTACCAAACTCGATGGCATTGCGTTGCCACCGGGCATTGCCAGTCTAGCCCACCAAGCCTTACACCGGCCACAGCCCCGCGTGGCTCTAGGCCTAGCAATCATCGGTCTTGCTCATAGCGCCATCGACGTCTCCGATGGCCTGCTGCAAGATTTAGGACACATCGCCCGTGCGTCTCATTGCCAGGCAATACTTGAAACGACGCTATTGCCGTCATGCCCCGCCGGAGTCGATGTCAACCTCTGGCACACCTGTCTCCTAGGTGGCGGCGATGATTACGAGCTGTTGTTCACCGCACCCACCTCGGCCCGCGATGCCGTTACAACATTGAGCCATCAGCTATCACTCCCTTTAACCCGCATCGGCCAGATGCACCCGATGCAGGACGGCGCGGAACAGGGCACAATGTCAGGCGACGCCGTTCAGTTGCTGGATCTAACGCATCAACCCATCGATCTCTCCCTGTTGCGAACCGGGTTTGATCATTTTGCCTGACCCCTGCCCAATCATGAGTGCTGAAGACCAAAATCTGACCACGACCGGAACACAGCCCACCGTGCGTTTTCTGCTCGCTGATCCGCTGCACACCATCGCACTCGGATTCGGCAGCGGCCTCTCCCCTTGGGCACCTGGCACCATCGGCACACTATTCGCCTGGGCAACGTTCCGCGCACTGGATATCGCCATTCCGGCCAGCGTCCTGCTGTTACTCATCCTCATGGGATTTGTACTCGGCATCGTCGCGATTGATAAGACGGGTCAAGCACTTGGTGAAATCGACCACGGCAGTATCGTCTGGGATGAAATCATTCCCTTCTGGGGCATCCTTTGGCTATTGTCCAATGCGATTGGCGACAATCTGGTATGGCAAGCCATTGCCTTTGCGCTCTTTCGGCTGTTCGACATTACTAAGCCCTGGCCCGCCCGCTACTACGACCGCCACGTCAAAAATGGCTATGGCGTGATGATGGACGATGTCATTGCGGCGCTTTATACCATTGGAGCTTTGGCGGTCCTGTTAGCCTTCGCCTATGTACAGGCACATGGTGCATGAGCATGCCCCACAACGATATCGCCGTTCGAGTCCGCACCCTGGCGACCTTGCTAACGCGCCACGGCCAAAAACTGGCTACCGCCGAATCGTGCACCGGCGGCCTGATCGCTGCCGCGCTGACGGCGCTTTCCGGGAGCTCGCTTTGGTTTGAACGGGGTTGGGTCACTTACTCTAATACCGCCAAGACAGAAGAGCTCGGCGTCAGTGACAGGCTTATCGCCAACCAGGGTGCCGTGAGCGAAGACGTTGCCGCAGCGATGGCCGCGGGTGCCCGCACCATGGCCCATGTGGATTACGCACTATCAGTCACCGGTATTGCCGGCCCGGATGGTGGCTCACCGAACAAGCCTATCGGCACCGTCTGTTTTGGCTGGGCGACCCCCACAGAAACGCGCATGGAGACACAACACTTCACCGGTGACCGTCAGTCTGTTCGTGAGCAATCGGTCGCCCATGCACTAGCCGGCCTAATCGCCCTGCTCATGGACGAACCCCGCTAAGCCGTTAAGCTCTATCATTCACCCTAGCAATCTACGAGGATGTATCCCATGTTCCGTTTCGGCACCCCCAAGTCCAATAGCGCACTGCGCGTCATGATGCTCGGCTGCGGCGAGCTCGGCAAAGAAGTGATCATTGCTCTGCAACGACTGGGCGTCGAGGTCATTGGCGTCGACCGTTATGCCGATGCACCGGGCATGCAGGTCGCTCATCGTGCCCATGTCATCAACATGACCGATGGTGCCGCACTGAAAGAACTCATCACACGCGAGAAACCGCACCTAGTCGTGCCGGAAATCGAAGCAATTGCGACCGATATGCTGCTCGAGATTGAGCGTGAAAAACTGGCCGAAGTGATTCCAACGGCACGCGCCACACAGTTAACGATGAATCGCGAAGGCATTCGCCGCCTCGCGGCCGAAACGCTGGGGCTACCGACCTCACCCTACCGTTTTGCCGATTCTCTAGAAGACATGCAGGCCGCGATCGATGCGATCGGTTACCCGTGTTTCATCAAACCGGTCATGTCCTCCTCGGGCAAAGGCCAATCGATGGTGCGTACACCGGATGAAGTTAAGGCCGCGTGGGACTATGCGGCGGCCGGCGGCCGCGTCAATCAGGGTCGGGTTATTGTCGAGGGGATGATTGATTTTGATTATGAGATTACCCAACTCACCGTGCGCGCCGTCGGCGCTTCAGGCGAGATCGAAACCTTCTTCTGCGACCCGATCGGTCACGTGCAAATGAAAGGCGACTACGTCGAATCATGGCAACCGATGCCAATGTCGACCAAGGCCATTGAGCGTTCCCGAGAAATCGCCAAGGCCGTCACCGACAATCTGGGTGGCCGCGGCATCTTCGGCGTCGAACTCTTCATCAAAGGTGACGATGTCTGGTTCTCAGAAGTCAGCCCCCGCCCGCACGATACGGGCCTGGTGACGCTCTGTACCCAACGTCAATCCGAATTCGAACTCCATGCCCGCGCCATTCTAGGTCTACCGGTCGATACGCGCTGCCGCCAGCCAGGCGCCTCGGCGGTCATCTATGGCGGACTTGAAGAAACTGGCATCGCTTTTGAGGGCGTCGCGGATGCGCTACAGGTGCCCGACAGCGATCTACGTCTATTCGGCAAACCGGAAAGTTTTGTCCGTCGGCGCATGGGCGTTGCACTGGCCAACGGCAAAGACACCGACGAGGCTCGTGTTCGCGCCAAAGACTGTGCGGGTCGGATCAAACCGGTCAGCGGTCGATAACGAATACTGCTACCAGGCAATCATGGACATTCGGCAAACCATCAATCGTTGCGTCATCGCCGCTGCTTTGGTCGTACTCACTGCATGTGCTACAAGACCAATCAACCCGCCCGTTACCGAAGTCTCTGATAGCAAACCCTACAACTTTGAACGCACAGGACAGTCCGAACGTCAGAAAAAGAATTTGGTGATTTTGTCTTTTTCAGGCGGCGGTACCCGTGCGGCCGCCTTTTCGTACGGCGTACTTGAAACGCTCAAACGTACGGAGCTGGTCAATTCGGAAGGTGTCAAAGTACGTCTACTCGATCAGATTGACGCAATTACCGGCGTCTCCGGTGGCAGCTTTACCGCGCTAGCTTATAGGCTTTACGGCGAACAGCTATTTGACGAATATGAATCACGCTTTCTGAAGCGTAATGTTCAGGGCGCACTGGTCCGACGAGGGCTTAACCCTTTGAATTGGCCGGCGCTGGCATCCACTGGCTGGGGCCGTTCGGAAATGGCGGCCGACTATTACGATGAGATACTTTTTAATGGCAAAACGTTTGCTGATTTAAAGCAAACCGACGGCCCATTTGTCTCAGTCTCTTCGACAGACATCACCAGCGGCTCAAGAATCCTGTTCACGCCGAGCAACTTTGACATCATGTGCACGGATCTTGATTCGTTCCGGATCGCGCGTGCAGCCGCAGCATCGTCAGCAGTGCCTGTTGTGCTATCACCACTCACAATCAATAACTATGGCGGCACCTGCACACATAACCTGCCGGTTTGGACGCAGCCTTTTGTCACCGCAGCCAATCCGCCGCGGCCTGCTGCCCGTGCGCTGGAACGGATACGCGAGCTTCGGGAACTGATGAGTGGTCAAGAGCCTTATTTGCACCTGGTGGATGGCGCCGTTTCGGACAATCTCGGCTTGCGAGGTGTGCTGGATATCGTCAACATGCTGGAGGCGTTAAAAGAAGCGGGGTATAAAACCTCGCTCGACCATGTCGAGCGCATCGTTGTCATTGTCGTCAACGCGACCTCAACGCCCAAAACCGATTGGGCGCAAAACGAAGATGCGCCCAGCACGCTTTCGATTATGATCAAGGCGTCCGGCGTACCGATCGATCGATACTCCATGGAGCAGATCGATCAGCTCAAGGATATTGAGTCGCGCTGGAGCACTATGCGTGCCCTAAAAGACAGCAAGTTCATTAAAAATCTCCCCCGCAACACGAACAATCGCGCCATCAATTACATCCGGAATTCACCTAACGTCAAACTCTATACGGTCAACGTTGCATTCTCCGGCATTCAGGACGAACAGGAACGCGCTTATTTAAACCAGCTCCCGACGTCATTTGTACTAGACGACGATGCCGTTGATCGCTTGCGCGCTGGTGCGCATACGGCACTCATCAACTCGTCCGACTTCCAGCAACTCATCAAAGATACCGGGGCGACCTTGATCGAACTACCGGTCAAGCAATCCCCGGCACCGAGCAACTAGCCCATACGCTCAAACAACACCCGCCGAATGGGCCTGCTGATCTGCCCAATAGCTTGAACGTACCATCGGACCGCATGCGGCCCCGTTAAAGCCCATCGCCAGCGCCTCGGTCTCAAAGCGCTTGAAGGTATCCGGGTGAACGTAACGCTGTACCGGTAGATGGTGATTCGATGGCGCGAGATACTGGCCGATCGTCAGCAGATCGATGTTGTGGGCACGCATGTCTTTGAGCTCTTCGATGATTTCTTCATCGGTCTCGCCCAGACCCACCATCAGTCCTGATTTCGTCGGCACGTTCGGATAGCGTTCCTTGAAGGCTTTCAAGAAATTCAATGAGTGCACGTAATCAGCACCTGGGCGTGCCTGCTTGTACAAACGCGGCACCGTTTCCAGATTGTGGTTCATCACATCGGGCAAAGCCTGGCCAAAAATATCCAGCGCCACATCCATGCGACCGCGGAAATCCGGCACCAGAACCTCGATGGTTGTCGTCGGCGAGGCTGCACGCACGGCACGGATCACATCAACAAAATGCTGGGCACCCCCATCGCGCAGATCATCACGATCCACGCTAGTGATCACCACATAGCGTAATTTAAGATTGGCCACGGACTCGGCCAGATAACGCGGTTCATCGACGTCCGGTGGCAGCGGTTTACCATGACCGACGTCACAGAATGGGCAGCGACGGGTACAAATATCGCCGAGAATCATAAAGGTCGCCGTGCCACGACCGAAACATTCGCCGATATTCGGGCAAGCGGCTTCTTCGCAAACGGTATGCAGCTTCTGCTCGCGCAGCATCTTTTTGATTTCGCCGAAGCGGCCGGCGTCATTGCCAGCTTTGACGCGGATCCAGTCCGGTTTTTTCAACGCTTCCTGCGGCACGATCTTGATCGGGATCCGCGCCGTCTTGAGTTCGCCTTTTTGTTTAACCCCGGCGTCAGCCATGGGATGTCTCCAGTTGTTTTTGTAGTTGGGCCAGCAGGGCTTCGCCCGCAGCCAAAGGTGTTAGGTTAACACCCAAGTCACGCAATTGGGTGACTGCCAAACCCTCGTATCCACAGGGGTTAATGGCCGCAAATGGCGATAGATCCATATCTACATTCAGGCTCACGCCGTGATAGCAACAGCCATTACGCACACGCAGCCCCAACGCAGCCACCTTGGCTTCGCCTACGTAGACACCCGGCGCACCCGACCGCCGTGAGGCTTCAACACCCTGCTCAGCCAACAAATCGATAACGGCCTGTTCAATCCGCTGCACCAGCTCACGGACTTTGAGATGGCGGCGCTGCAGATCCAGCAGCAAATAGACCACCACCTGGCCCGGGCCATGATAGGTAATCTGCCCACCCCGATCGATGGGCACAACCGGAACACCAATATCGCGCAACAGGTGCTCGGGTTTGCCGGCCTGGCCCTGTGTAAACACGGGTGGATGCTCCACGAGCCATAGTTCATCCGGCACCGTCGCTCCCGCCGCCCCGGCGCGCGCCAATGTTTGATCGCGCATTGCCTGCCAGGTGGGTTCATAGGGCACTTGGCCCAAACGGCGGATCTGCAATGCGGGCATCGCTGTTACAGAACCACTTTCACCAGCGGGTGACTCGTCAACGCGCGGTACAGATCATCGAGCTGGGCCTTTGACTGTGCCTTGATGGTGCACGTCAGGCTGACATACTTACCGGAGCTCGATGCCCGCATCTCCATCGCCTTGCCATCGTAATCCGGCGCGAATTGATGAATCACCGCAAGCACTTCTTGCGCCAAGTTGTCTTGAGCTAGGCCCATGATCTTCAGCGGGAAATCGCAGGGAAACTCCAGCAACGTTTCAGCACCACTACCAACGGGCTCTTTAGCATTCTCTGGGGCAGTCATGGGGTCTCCTGAGTTTATTGTGCGCCTGCCATGCGCTCTGGGCGAATGGCGATATGCGGTTGTCCACCAAGCGCATCACGAATCTTGTTTTGCACGGCTTCGGCGTCGGCACGATTGGCGAATGGGCCTACCTGAACGCGATGCCAAGGCCCCTCGGCATAGACATGCACTTTATCCGCCGTCATCCAATCTAGCTCGCGCAGCAAGTGGTTGCGCAGCACCTGAGCATTAAAGCCGTTCTGGAAAGCGCCCATCTGCACATACGCCCCCGGCTTCGCCACCTCTTCACCATAGCGGGTTTTATCGTCAAGTTTCGCATCGTTCGCTGCGAGTGCATCTTTGCTAACCTCAGCATACGTCATACCAGTCGACCCGTCTGGAATGATGAGATCAACACGCACACGACTGCTGCCTTGGTCGACATAGCCCAATTTGTATGCCGCCGTGAACGACAAATCGATGACGCGGCCATCATGGAACGGGCCACGATCGTTTACGCGCACAATCACACTGCGATTGTTCTGCAGATTGGTCACGCGGACATAGGAGGGCAAGGGCAAAGTCGGATGCGCCGCCGTCATGGCAAACATATCGTAGGTGTCGCCGTTCGATGTCTTCAAACCATTAAACTTGGTGCCATACCAGCTGCCAATGCCTTGTTCGGAAAACGGCTGCAACTCGGTCATCGGCGTGTAGCTTCGACCCAGCACCGTATAAGGACGGTTCGCCGCTTTGCGCAACGGCTCAGGACGCGGTGCGGCGTTGGCGATCTGATCAATGTTCTCAGGGATCTGCGCCGGCAGCCCATCATCCTTGTAGAAACCACCGCCTTTACGGACGTATGGCTTCATAACGTAATTGCCGCTCGGCGACGACATCGCAGCCGGCTTGCGGCTACCCGTGCTGGAACACCCACTCAACAGCGCTGTGCTCAAAACGAGCGCGAGCGACAAATCGAGGATAACGCGCGATTTCATCAGCGGTTTGTCCGGTGCGTTTCAATGCTCATGAGAATACCGAGCCCCGTGCAGAGCGTCACCAACGCTGTACCACCGTAGCTAATAAACGGGAGCGGCACACCGACTACCGGCAGGATGCCTGACACCATGCCCATATTGACGAAGGCATAGGTGAAGAACCCCATGGTAATCGCGCCCGCCAGCAGCCGATTAAACGTTGTGCTGGCGCGCAAGGCAATACGTAATCCCCGCTCAATAAGAAATCCGTAGAGCACTACCAGCACAATGTTGCCGATCAGGCCCCACTCCTCGGCAAACACGGCGAAGATGAAGTCCGTATGTTTTTCTGGGATAAATTCCAGCTGCCCTTGGGTCCCGGTCATATAGCCCTTGCCAATGATCCCGCCGGATCCAATCGCGATGGTTGACTGGATGATGTGATACCCGGAGCCCAGCGGATCAGTCGTCGGGTCAATCAACGTGAGAATTCGCTTCTGCTGGTAATCATGCAGAAAATGCCAAGCAAATGGCGCAATGGCCATCGCAGCGACGGTCAGGCCACCGAGCACCCACCACGACAGTCCCGCCAGAAAGATCACATAGAAGCCCGCCGAGAACACCAAAATCGCTGTACCCAGATCGGGTTGCTTGGCAATCAACGCCGAGGGCACGGCCAGAATCAGCAGCGCACCCAAATATTTGGTGAGCCAGCGCCGGTTTTCAAAATGATGGAAGTACCAAGCCATCGCCAGCGGCATCGCAATCTTCATAATCTCGGAGGGCTGAATACGGGTAAAGCCCAGTGATAACCACCGCTTGGCGCCATTCACCTTGACACCGAACAGCATGACTAACACCAGCAAGACCAGACCGAACAGATACATCGGCCACGCCAACTGCATGAGCCGTTGCGGCGGAATACGCGCCACAACGAACATCAGCGTCAGCGCAGCGGCCATATTCAGAAACTGGGATGGCATTCGCTCCTGACCAGACCAGGTTGCCGAAAACACCGTCAACAAACCAACCAGCATCAGCATGCCCGTGATCTTGAGCAGCGGCACATCGACATGCTCCAGCCAGGGCTGCAGCATACCGCGCCAATTCAACGAACGATTCATGGCCTCTTCCTCACGGGAAGCGCATCTTTTGCCGGCGGCATGCGCACGAAGGGGCCAGCTTGCTCAGCCAGTCCACGCAGAGCGTCATGATCATCGTTTTGCGGATCAGCGTAGAGCGCCACATCACGATATTCCGGTTCGGGTTCACCCGGTGCATCTGGGGCTGGCCCTTTGGGCACAATACCTTGTAGGTAGTAGTCAAATACTTGGCGTGCAATCGGCGCGGCGGACTGCGCGCCGAAACCGGCGTTTTCCACAATGATGGCGACAGCGATTTTCGGCTTGTCAGCGGGCGCGTAAGCGATAAACAACGCATGGTCACGCAGAAACTCCTTAGTGCCGCCATGTGAATAATTGCCGCCGTTCAGACTGAATACCTGAGCAGTACCGGTTTTGCCCGCCGCAACATATTTGGTGCCAGCAAAAGCCCGAGAACTCGTACCTTCTTTATTCACGCCGACCATCGCATTACGAATAACGTCGATGTGCTCTTGCTTCAGATTGGCGTCATGTGACACCTCGATCGGTACCGCGCGGACCTTGCCTGTTTGAGCATCCGTGATACTCCGTACCAGATGCGGCTTATACCCCACACCGTTGTTGGCCAGGATTGCGGTTGCCTGGGCCATCTGCATCATCGTATAAGAGTTATAGCCCTGGCCAATACCAATGGAAATCGTTTCACCGGCGTACCATTTCTGCTGCTCCGGGCGCTTGAACCGGCGCTCCTTCCAGGCCGGCGATGGCAAAATGCCTCGTGATTCGCCATCGATATCGATTCCGGTCTTACTACCCAACCCTAGGCGTGCCATAAAGTCCGCAATACCGTCGATACCCCAGTCATTGGCCAGCGTGTAGTAATACGTATCGCAGGAGTGCACGATGGACGTGTACATGTTCACCATGCCGTGGCCGCCTTTTTTGTCGTCACGGAACGTATGGTTACCGAAATTGAAATAGCCGGGGTCACTAATCGCTTGCTGGGGTGTGCGCTTGCCAACGCTTAACGCACCCAGCGCCATGAACGGCTTAAAGGTCGAGCCCGGCGGATACGTGCCGTAAATAGCACGGTTCAGCAATGGTTTATTAATGTCCGTATTCAAGACACCCCAATCATCACTGCGGATCCCATCAACGAAAAGATTCGGGTCATAAGTCGGCATCGACACCAGCGCGAGGATCTCGCCATTCTCCGGGTCGAGTGCAACCAACGCCCCACGACGTTTACCGTAAGCCTGCTCGGCAATATGCTGCAACTTGGCATCAATTGTGAGATTCAGATTGTTGCCAGATACTGGCGGCGTGCGCGAGAGTACGCGAATACCACGGCCACCTGCATCGACTTCCACGCTCTCGAAACCGCTGATGCCATGCATCTCGAATTCGTAGCGTTGTTCCAGCCCCGTCTTACCGATGTGATCGGTACCGCGGTAATTGGCGGCCTGGCCTTCCTCGTCAATACGTTCCAAATCTTTGGTATTAATGCGCCCCATATAGCCCAGTGCGTGCGACCCCGTCTCGCCCAGCGGATAGCTGCGGAACAAACGGGCGCGCACTTCAACGCCAGGGAATTGGTAACGGTGTGCAGCAAAGCGCGCAACTTCTACTTCAGACAGTCGTGAACGTAACGGGATCGATTCGAAGGTTTTTGCTTCGCGGAGCAGCTGCTTGAAGCGACGTTTATCCTTGCCTTCAATCGTCACCACCTTTGACAAACCTTCGATGGTTTCATCAATGTTACCGGCTAGACCAGGCACAATCTCCAAGGTATAGGCCGAGGTGTTGGTCGCCATCAACACACCGTTGCGATCCAGGATCAGGCCCCGGTTCGGCACTACCGGCACTAACGCCAGGCGATTGTCTTCGGCACGGGTGTCATAATGGCTATGCTGAACAACCCCCAGCCAGAAAAAGCGCAGGATAAGCACAAAGAAGGCGATCAGCATGATCACCGATGCGGTGCTCAAACGGCCTTGAAAACGTTTGCCGGCGTCCTGTTCGTCAAAGTAAGACATGCGGTCGTCAGATGGGCCGTTCGTAATCCCGATCTTTGGTCAGGAACTGAGGCAACATCAACACATAGGTCGCGGGCACCCATAGCAAGCCACTAATGAGCGGCTGCGCCAGATAGAGATACCCTGGAAATTCATCGCCGGCGAACCAACGCACCAGCACCTCGATCAAGGCACCGGCTAACAGAATCGGCAGCACATGCATCACCTGCTGCTTGAGCGGCAGCCAAAGAATCCGTGCCGACAACACACGTCCTGCGTAAGCAACCAACACGTAGGCCAGCGCATGCTGTCCCATCAGGCTGCCATCAACTACGTCCATGAGGATGCCCAGCAAAAACGCCGTGCCACTCCCCACCACCAATGGGGCGCGTACTGACCAGAACAGCAACACCAACATGACCCACTCCGGAAAAAGCGGCCAGAAGGAAGTCGGCAATAGATTCAGCAGAAATGCCAACACCAGCGTCATCCGGATAAACCCGGGGCGCGCCGGGCGCAACAGGCGTGAAGACTGGTAATTGATCTGCATTACTGGGCCTTCCGCTTCTTCTTACTAAACGTTGTGGCCTGCTGATCGGTTTTACGATCCAGGCTCTCTGGTCGTTCATGCGGCAACGTCACCGGCTCCAGCAACAGCACTTCGCCATAGCGGCCCATGCCTGCGGCCGGCGAAAGAATGAAACGGGAAAAGATTCCGTTCGCATCGCTTTCCAGACTTTCGACTTTGCCGACCTTCAATCCACGCGGATAAATACCGTCGATTCCTGACGTCACAATCCAGTCGCCTACCTGCACATCTGCGTTCGACGACATATAACGCATCTCCAGACGACCATCGCCCGTACCAAACACAACGGTTCGTAAGCCATTCCGTACCACCTGTGCCGGAATCGATTGATTGCGATCAGTGAGCAGCGTCACTTCCGCATAATCCGGTGCCACACGAGTCACCTGGCCCACCACACCCTGGTCGTCAACCACGGGCTGGCCTTCGATCACGCCCTGATTGCTGCCGCGATCGAGAATTACGCGACGATTAAACGGATCGCGCGCACTATAAAGAATGCTGGCCGGTTGTACGCGCGCGCCCAACTGGCGGCGCGTCTCCAACAGCTTGCGCAGAAACTGATTCTCGGCTTCCAGCACTTCCAGCCGCTGTGTTTTTTCGGCGTCGATCAATCGGGCTTGACGCAATGCTGCATTATCGCGGCGCGCTTGATCCAAGGTCACCGCATATTCATCAACCGTAGTCAGGGCAATCACCGGCCACTGCACCACTTTTTTGAGCGGTGAAACCACTTCCGTCACGGCACTGCGCAACGGTTCCAGATAACGGAAACGATCATCCAGCACGAGCAACGAAATCGCCGAGCAGGCGTACAGAATCAACAGGGCCAGCGGTGCTGGCCCTTGCTTGAATAACGGCGGTGGTTGTTGCTCGAAACCGGGCATTGCGCGCCCCGTCCGCTGATCCGATTACTCGGACGCGAAAATGTTGCCGAGCTTGTCCATCTTTTCCAGCGCGATACCGCAACCACGCACCACACAGGTCAGCGGGTCTTCGGCCACCATCACTGGCAGACCGGTCTCTTCGCGCAGCAGACGGTCCAGATCGCGCAGCAGTGCGCCGCCACCTGTCAGAATCAAACCGCGCTCGGCAATATCGGCGCCCAATTCCGGCGGCGTTTGTTCCAGCGCTTGCTTCACAGCAGTCACGATCTGGTTGGTCGGCTCTGATAGCGCTTCCAGAATTTCATTCGACGTAATCGTAAACGTACGCGGAATCCCTTCGGCCAGGTTACGACCCTTCACTTCCATTTCCAGCACTTCCACGCCCGGGAATGCAGTGCCAATTTTCTTTTTAATGTTCTCGGCCGTGGTGTCGCCGATCAGCATGCCGAAGTTACGACGGATGTAGTTGATGATCGCTTCGTCGAACTTATCACCGCCCACGCGCACCGATGTCGAATACACCAGACCACCCAGCGAGATCACGCCCACTTCGGTTGTACCACCACCGATATCTACCACCATCGAACCGGTCGCTTCGCCAACCGGCAGATCTGCACCAATGGCGGCCGCCATCGGCTCTTCAATCAGATACACCTGCGATGCGCCAGCACCCAGAGCCGATTCACGAATCGCACGGCGCTCTACCTGCGTCGAACCACACGGCACACAAATGATGATGCGCGGTGCCGGTGCAAACATGCGCACATCGTGCACGCGCTTAATGAACTGCTTCAGCATCTGTTCGGTAATCGTAAAGTCAGCGATCACACCATCCTTCATCGGACGAATCGCATTAATGCTGCCCGGCGTGCGGCCCAGCATCATCTTCGCTTCTTTACCCACGGCCTCGATGCTCTTACGCGCATTCGGGCCACCATCGGTACGAATCGCAACCACCGACGGCTCATCCAGCACGATGCCTTTTCCGCGTGCATAAATCAGCGTATTGGCCGTACCCAGATCGATTGCCAGGTCGTTAGAAAACATGCCGCGAAACAGTCCGAACATTGTGAAACTCCAGAATTCAAAAATAAGGGTGCAGGGGCGCTGAAAAGAAATTTTCGCGCTGCGCTGCAACGGATGGCCTTCGCCCAGAGACTAGCCCTCGGCTAAACCACGTATAATACCGCAAATTCAAGGGGATATTTGGAGCCGACCCAATGCCGGCGCGGGTGATCGTCAAAAATCGGCCGCCGCCGCTAGCGAATAGGCGAAAAACGGTTTTTTGACCGACGTTCCCGTAATTTTGCCCGATTTTAACCTCGTTTTCCGCTCATTTGCCACTAAAAACCATGGCTTTTACCCCTGAAGACGTACAACGACTGGCCAAACTGGCCCGGATCGAACTTGGTCCGGAACAGGTCAACGCCACGCTCGGCCACCTCGACAATATTTTCGACATGATCGCCGAGCTGCGCCAGATCAACACCAACGGCATCGCCCCCATGGCGCACGCTTGCGATGTTGGTCAGCGCCTGCGTGATGACCAGGTCACCGACGGCAGCATCGAGCAACGCGATCGCTGCCTGGCCCTAGCGCCTGAATCCGAAGCCGGCCTCTACCTCGTGCCGAAGGTGATCGAATGATTCACGCCAGCCTCAAAGAACTCGCCAGCGCGCTCGATGCCAAAAAAGTTTCCAGCCTGGAGCTGACCGACCTGTTCCTCGGTCGTATCGCCCAGCACAACCCCACGATCAACGCCTTCGTTACTCTCGACGAAGACAAATCACGCGCTGCCGCCAAAGCGGCCGACGCCGCCCGCGCTGCCGGCAATGCCGGCCCGCTCACCGGCGTACCGATCGCGCACAAAGACATCTTCTGCCAAGACGGCTGGCGCACCACTTGCGGTTCGCGCATGCTGGAGAACTTCATTGCGCCATACAACGCCACGGTGGTCGAGCGCTGCAATCAGGCCGGCCTCGTCTCGTTGGGCAAACTCAATATGGACGAGTTCGCCATGGGCTCGTCGAACGAAACGTCGTACTACGGACCCGTGCGCAACCCGTGGGACACCGATCGCGTACCCGGCGGTTCGTCGGGTGGTTCGGCAGCGGCCGTCGCCGCCCGCCTCGCACCGGCCGTTACCGGCACCGATACCGGCGGTTCGATTCGCCAACCAGCCGCGCTGTGCGGCCTCACTGGACTCAAGCCGTCATACGGCACCGTGTCCCGCTGGGGCATGATCGCCTTTGCTTCGTCGCTCGATCAGGCCGGCCCGATGGCGCACTCTGCCGAAGATTGCGCACTGTTGCTCAATGCCTTTGCGGGTTTCGACGCCAAAGACTCGACGAGCCTCGAGCGCGACAACGAAGACTACACGCGCTCGCTGGAGCAACCGCTCAAGGGTCTGCGCATCGGTCTGCCTAAAGAGTTTTTTAATGCGGACGGTGATGCTGCCACCATGGCCGCCATCGATGCCGCGCTTGCTGAATACCGCAAGCTCGGTGCCGAAACTGTCGAAGTCTCGCTGCCATCCATCGGCCAATCAGTCTCTGCCTACTACGTCATCGCCCCGGCCGAAGCCAGCTCGAACCTCTCGCGTTTCGACGGCGTCCGTTATGGTTATCGCGCGCCAGAATACAGTGACCTCAACGACATGTACGCCAAGTCGCGCGCGCAAGGTTTTGGCGAAGAGGTAAAGCGCCGCATCCTCATCGGCACTTACGTGCTGTCGCATGGGTACTACGACGCTTATTACTTGCAGGCGCAACGCATTCGCCGCCTGATCGCCAACGATTTCGACGAAGCCTTCAAGCAGTGCGACGTCATCGCCAGCCCGACCACCCCGGGCACCGCGTTCAAGTTCGGCGAGAAGTCAGGCGACCCCGTGCAGATGTATCTGTCAGACATCTACACTATCGGCGTTAATCTGGCCGGTATCCCGGCGCTGTCGCACCCGTGTGGCGAAATCAACGGTCTGCCCGTTGGCATGCAGCTGATCGGCCCATACTTCAGCGAGCATCGCCTGCTCAACGCCACCCACCAGTATCAGCAAGCCACCGATTGGCATCGCCGCACGCCGGCTGCTTTCGCGTAAAGAGAGAAAGACATGACCTGGGAAGTCGTCATCGGCATGGAAACCCATGCCCAGCTCGCCACCAACTCCAAAATCTTTTCGGGTGCCTCTATCGCCTTCGGCGCAGAGCCGAACGCGCAGACCAGCCTCGTCGATCTGGCCATGCCGGGCGTGCTGCCGGTACTCAACCGTGAAGCCGTTTCGTGTGCCATTCGCTTCGGTCTCGCCGTCGGTGCCCGCATCGATCAGCGTTCGATCTTCGCACGCAAGAACTACTTCTATCCGGATCTGCCCAAGGGTTACCAGATCAGCCAGTTTGAAAACCCGGTCGTCGATGGCGGTACCATCACACTGCAACTGGGCCAAGGCGACAACGTCACAGAAAAAGTCGTGCAACTCACGCGCGCCCACATGGAAGAAGATGCCGGCAAATCGCTGCACGAAGACTTCCACGGCCGCACGGGTGTCGACCTCAATCGCGCCGGCACACCACTGCTTGAAATTGTGTCGGAGCCCGACATGCGCTCCTCGGCCGAAGCCGTAGCCTACGCCCGCGCGCTGCATAGCCTCGTACGCTGGATCGGCATCTGCGACGGTAATATGCAAGAAGGCTCCTTCCGCTGCGACGCCAACGTCTCGGTGCGCAAACCGGGGCAACCCTTCGGCACGCGCCGCGAAATCAAGAACCTCAACTCCTTCCGCTTCCTGCAACAGGCCATCGACTACGAAGTGCAATGGCAGATCAACGAACTGGAAGAAGGCCGCGCCATTCAACAGGCCACCGTGCTGTTCGATCCAGACACCGGCGAAACGCGTGCCATGCGCACCAAAGAAGATGCGATGGATTATCGCTACTTCCCGGACCCCGATCTGCTCCCCGTCATCATCAGCGATGACTGGATCGAACGCGTCCGCGGCGACATGCCGGAACTGCCAGATGCCATGCGCACCCGTTTTGAAGCGCTTGGCCTCTCGACCTACGACGCCGCTGCCGTCACTGCCTCGCTCGAAATTGCTCGTTATTTCGAGGGCACCCTCAAAGCGGCCGGTAACGCGCAAGCCAAACAGGCCGCCAACTGGATCATGGGCGATCTCTCGGCACGACTGAACCGCGAAGACCTCGACATCGACGCGGCTCCGGTTTCGCCCGAACAACTGGGGGGCCTTATCGCCCGCATCGCCGACCAGACCATCTCCAACGCCATCGGCAAAAAAGTATTTGACGCGTTGTGGCAAGGCCAGGGCAAGACCGCCGACGAAATCATCGAAGCGCAAGGTTTGAAGCAAATTACCGACACCGGCGCCATCGAAGCGCTAGTCGATGAAGTCATCGCAGCCAACCCGGACAATGTTACCGAATACAAAGCCGGCAAAGAAAAAGCGCTCAACGCGCTGGTCGGACAAATTATGAAGGCCGCCAAGGGCAAGGCCAACCCGCAGCAAGTGAATGACTTGTTGAAGAAAAAACTTGGTTAATCAGGTTTACGCCTCAATCAAAAAAGCCGTTCTATCGAACGGCTTTTTTGCTGGGCTTTTGACAATTAAACCCCGTACTGCTCACGATACGCGGCTACGGCCGGGCGATGGCTTGCCAGCTCGGTGTTGTCTTTAAGGAAGTCCAGCAAATCAGCTAGGTTGGCGATAGCAATCACCGGGATACCGTAAGAAGCAGACACTTCCTGCACCGCCGACAGTTCGCCCGTGCCGCGCTCCATGCGATCCAGCGCGATCAGCACGCCGGCCGGCGTGGCGCCCTGGTGGCGGATAAGCTCGACCGATTCACGCACCGAGGTGCCGGCCGAAATGACGTCGTCGACGATGAGCACACGACCCTTGAGTGCTGCGCCGACAATCGTGCCGCCTTCGCCGTGATCTTTAGCTTCTTTGCGGTTAAAAGCGTAGGGGAAGTTATGTCCCTGCTGCGCCAGCACAACCGAAATGGCAGCGACTAATGGAATACCCTTGTAGGCAGGCCCAAAGAGCATGTCGAATTGCAGGCCAGATTCCATCAGGCGGCCGGCATAAAACTCGGCAAGCTTGGCTAAAGCAGCACCGTCCTGGAACAAACCCGAGTTAAAGAAATAGGGCGAGAGGCGGCCAGCCTTGGTTTTAAACTCGCCGAAGCGCAGCACGTTCTGGTCGAGGGCGAAGCGGATGAAATCGTGGCTCAGTGACGACATGAAAATCTTTCATGGGTAGGCAATGGAAACTGGTGCATTATCTCAAGACATTGCCCTGGGACGAAATTACCGCCATGACCCCCCCATTTAACAATGACAGCGCCACCCGCCTATTGCAGGCCATGTTTGAAGCGGCCGTCGCCAGCGCCCAACCTGATCTAAGGGTGCCGCTGTTTCTGCCGAAAGCGCCCCCTAAGGGCCGACTGATTGTGATCGGTGCCGGGAAGGCTTCGGCGGCGATGGCGCGGGCGGTCGAAATGCATTGGCCAGGCGAGCTTTCTGGCGTGGTGGTGACCCGTTACGGCTATGAAGAACCCTGTGAGCAGATCGAGATTTTGTCGGCGGCCCACCCAGTGCCGGATGAAGCGGGGCACCAAGCAGCCCAGCGGATTCTGGATGCGGTGAGCAACCTCACGCCAGACGATGTGGTGCTTTGCCTGATTTCTGGCGGCGGCTCTTCGCTATTGCCACTCCCGGCCGAAGGCCTAACGCTAGACGATAAGCAGCGCATCAACCGAGAATTACTGCGCTCGGGTGCGACGATCCGCGAGATGAACTGCGTACGTCGGCATTTGTCGCAAATCAAAGGTGGGCGCTTAGCGGTAGCCTGTTATCCCGCCCAGGTGATTAACCTGCTGATCTCCGATGTACCGGGCGATGACCCGGCCGATATTGCTTCGGGCCCCACAGTCGGCGACCCGACGACTTGTGCTGATGCGCTAGAGATTATTAATCGCTACCAGATTCCAATCCCCGATGCGATTCGCGCCCGATTGATGGACGGCAGCCTGGAATCAGTAAAACCTGATGACCAGCGTTTGGCACGGGTAACGACCCATATGATCGCGACACCCCACCAATCGTTACAAGCCGCGGCTGATATCTCGCTCAAGGCGGGCATTGCCACCTACATCATGGGTGATGCCATTGAGGGTGAAGCCAAAGATGTGGGCACGACCTTTGCCGGTTTGACCTTGCAGATTGCCCAGCACAATGCGCCGTTTCAAAAGCCCTGCATTCTGCTCTCGGGTGGGGAAACAACGGTCACGATCCGCGGCGATTGCACCGGCAAGGGCGGCCGCAATGTGGAGTTTCTGTTGGCTTTGGGCGTTGCACTGCAGGGATTGCCGGGCGTCTATGCGCTCGCCGCCGATACGGATGGCGTGGATGGTTTAGAAGAAATTGCTGGGGCGGTACTCACACCAGATACGCTGCAACGCTCCTGGGCGCTGAACATCTCGCCACGTGACGCGCTGGACGGTCACGATGCACATACCTTTTTTAGCGCGCTCGATCAGTCGCTGATTACCGGTCCGACTAAAACGAACGTCAACGATTTTCGGGCAATCTTGATAACTTAGCTGATTACTTAGCTAACCACCTAGTCAGATCATACGGTCGACGAGCTCGATCCAGTGACGAACCGGCACATCGGTGCCGGATTGCAAGTGGTTGATACAACCCACGTTACCCGAAACGATTTCTTGCGGCTCTGTCTTGGCGATGTTCGTGAGCTTGCGATCACGCAGCTCTAACGAGAGTTCTGGCTGTAGCATCGAATACGTACCCGCTGAACCGCAGCACAGATGGCTGTCTTGGCAGAGGCGTACGGTAACGCCAAGATTGCCGAGCAGCGCTTCCACGTGGCCTCGAATCTTCTGGCCGTGTTGCATAGTGCACGGCGGGTGATAGGTCACACGCTCAGGAATGTTGCCGGCCCGCTTTTGCTCAGCCAGGACTTCGATCTCGCCCGCAAAGTTCGGCAGAATCTCGCTAACATCTTTGGCCATGGCCGAGATGCGCTTGGCTTTATCGGCATAGACGGGATCGTTCGCCAGGATTTCGGCATAGTCTTTAATCATCACGCCGCAGCCCGAGGCATTGATGACGATGGTGTCGATGCCCTTCTCGACATACGGCCACCAGGCATCGATGTTGCGCTTCATCTGCGCTTCGGCACCATGATGATCGTTCAAGTGCTGGCGAATCGCGCCACAACACTCAGCCGAGGGCGCCATGATGAGTTCGATACCGAGTTTGTCGAAGACGCGTGCGGTGGCCGAATCGACGTTAGGCATCATGGCCGGCTGGACGCAACCTTCGTGCAGCAGCATCTGACGCGTCGATTTATTCGTTGGCCATACGCCGGCCGGGTGCGGTACCTGGACTTTCTTCTTCAGGGTAGCCGGTAGCACGGGGCGCACAAAGCGGGCAATGCCGAAGAGGAAACCAAAGACTTTGCGACGGCTGAGGGTTTCGCGCATCGCCCAGCGGGTGAGCCGTTGCGACACGGGGCGGACGACACGTTCATCGACCAGACGGCGACCGATATCAACGAGTCGGCCATAGCGGACGCCGGAGGGGCACGTCGATTCGCAGTTACGGCAGGTGAGACAACGATCCAGATGGCTTTGGGTCTTGGCCGTGACCGGTGCGCCCTCGACCATCTCTTTCATCAAGTAGATGCGACCACGTGGACCATCCAGCTCGTCGCCCAGCACTTGGTAGGTAGGGCAAGTGGCTGTGCAGAAACCGCAGTGCACGCACTTGTTGACGATGGCCTTAACGGCACCGATATCGGCATCGTTCTGGAATTCGGAAACTATATTGATCTGCATCGTACGACCTTAGAGACCCTGATAGAGACGGCCCGGATTGAAGATGCCGTGCGGATCAAAGCTTTGTTTCAGGCGGCGATGAATTGCCATGAGCGCGGCTGAAGGTTGCTCAAAGGTCTCGCCATCGCCATGCTGGTTATTAAAGCGCACGGCATGGCCACCGAGCTTACGGGCAACCGCACGCACGGCATCACCACCAGTATCGCTCCATAACCAACGCTGACCACCGCCCCATTCAATGAGTTGGTGTCCGGCACCCGGCAATTGATCGGCCGTAACGCTAGCCGCAATGGCGGGGAGCGATAAGCGCCAGAGGGTTTGCCCGGCATTCATTTCGTGAGCATCGCAGAAGAACTTATGCGTCTGATCGCGTAGGCCATC
>CALKUR010000032.1 GCA_937996725.1 uncultured Dechloromonas sp.
AGCAGGTGCTGCTGCGCGACGTGCAGCTGCACGCCTACAAGCCGCTGGTGCTGCACGTTGATTTCCAACGCGTCGATGCCAACACCGAACTGCACACCAAGGTGCCGCTGCACTTCACCAACGGTGAAGTCTGCCCGGGCGTCAAGCTGCAAGGTGGTATCGTTAGCCACGTGGTGACCGAATTGGAAATCGCCTGTCTGCCGAAGGCGCTGCCGGAATTCATCGAAGTGGATCTGAAGGATCTGGCGATGGGTCACTCGCTGCATATCAGCGACATCAAGCTGCCGGCTGGCGTTCGCGTCATTCTGCACGGTGGTGACAACTCGGTGGTAGCCGCTGTGATGGCCGTCAAGGGTTCCAACGCGGATGCAGAAACTGCGGCAGTCTCCGACGCAGGCGCTGCACCGACAGCCGAGTAAGTTGTTCGCTGGGTGACCAGCGCCCCGAAAAAAGCCGTGCGGATATCCGGACGGCTTTTTTCATGGAAGCCCCGAATTAAGTTAGGCTATGCCTCATGAACCAACCGATGCAAAACGCGCAACCGCCGAAACCTGTAGATAAGCCAGCCCCGGCCAAGCCGGCACTGTCGCCGATCCGCTTGATTGTGGGTCTGGGCAACCCGGGTGCGGAATACGACCGCACGCGCCACAACGCCGGCTGCTGGGCGGCCGACGAGATGGCACGGGTTTTGGGTGCAAATGGTTTTGGTGCCGACAAAAAAATGAAAGCGGATGTGGCCTCGGCGCAGATCGATGGGCGAAAGGTCTGGCTGCTTAAGCCGCAGACATTCATGAACTGCTCCGGTCAGTCCGTCGGGCCCTTTGCCCGTTTTCATGAGATTCGCCCGAATGAAATTCTGGTGCTACATGACGAGCTTGATCTTTTGCCCGGACAGCTGCGCGTCAAACTCGGCGGCAGCAGTGGTGGCCATAACGGTTTAAAAGACATTCAGTCCGCGCTCGGCACACCAGATTACTGGCGACTGCGTATTGGCATCGGGCACCCGCGTTCACTGCAGCTCAATCAGGGCGTCGCGGATTTTGTATTGCATCGTCCGCGCCAGGATGAGCAGATTGATATTGATCGAGCGATCGATCGGGTCGGCGCAGAAACCCTAGGCCTTGTGCGGGGCGACATGACAGAAGTGCAACGGTTGTTGCACACTACGCCTAAGCTTTGATGATTGCTTAAACTCAAGATCCTTTCTGGAAGGAAGTTCTATGAAAAAAGTACTGTTAGTCGCGTTTTCCACTAGTTTGATTGTAGCGGGTGCATTTGCTCAGAGCAGCAATCTTAAGAGCGGCGTCGGTGGCGCACTGGGTGGTGCAGGGGGTGCGGCAATCGGCAATGCGGTAGGCGGCACAACGGGCGCAGTGGTAGGCGGTGCTGTCGGCGGCGGTGCTGGCGCTGCAGTAACAACGAAAGGCAAAGGAAAAACCGGGGCAGTCGTGGGTGGTGCCGTGGGTGGCGGTGCCGGCGCAGCAATTGGCAAAAGTGCCGGTGGTGGAACCGCGGGCGCGGCACTAGGTGCCGGTCTTGGCGGTGGCGCTGGCGCAGCCCTCGGTCGTCAACTCTCAAAATAAGTCCGTAACGGGTTTGCGCCGACTGGCACGATGTTAGCCAGTGCGGGCTTCGGGAATCGTATGAAATTACTGCTCACAGGCCTGCCAATGGATGCAACGGTGGATCGTGTCAAATCCGGTATGGAAAAGCTCGGCCCGGTGACGGAGGTTGAAATTGTCGATAAAGGCCTAGGCGCGGTTTGGGCCATCGTTGAGATGCCAATTACCGATGATCAGGCTTTCAGAATGACGCGTCAGGTCACAGATATCTGGCACGACGGGAAATTCGTGAATCTTACGGTCATGAATCATTAATGCGATAGCTTGGCCACTGGGCTATGCGTCAGTCAGCACCGTAAGGATCACTCATTTAAAAGGCCAGAATCCCTGCTGGTTAGCCGGGTTACGTGGGTCATCTCCCTCGGCAATTGGCTTGTTCGCTGTCATGGTCTTTTGATCGGCGGCTTCCCAGCCACCGCCTAGCGCCATGAAAAGAGATACTTGTGACAGCGCCCGATCTGCTTGAGAGCGTGCGAGATCCAGTTGCGCTTTGAATAAGCTATCCTCAGCGTTCAGTACGGTCAGATAATCGGTGTAACCGTAATTGAACTGCATGCTTGACAGATTGGCGTAGGTTTTGAGTGTGCCCACCTGCTTTTGACGCGCAGTAACCAGCTTGCGGGTTTCGGTGGTTGCTATAAGTGCGGTATCGGTATCTCTGAAAGCGCCCTCGGCTGCTTTCAGGTATTGCGTCATAGCTGCCTGTTGCTCCGCTTTGGCACCAACGTATTGCCCGTAGATTTGTCCGCCTCTAAACAAGGGGCCTATGGCAACGAGACCTGCATCCCAGATGCTGCTACCACCAGTGAAGATGCCGCCCATCCCGGAGGCAGTACTGGTGCCCATGGTGCCGGTCAGCGAGATCTGCGGAAAAAATTGTGCTTTAACGGCACCGATCTGCGCGTTCAGGGCGATCAGTTGTTGCTCGGCCAAGCGCACATCTGGTCGCCGCGCCAGCAAGTCAGATGGCAAGCCAGCTGGCGGCGTCGGCATGATCAGCTGCTCAATGGGCTTGCCTCGCGGTACGGCCCCGGGATTTTTACCCAGCACATAGTTGAGATTGTTTTCCTGCTCACCGATCGCTTTGACCAAAGGTGGAATCGTAGCTTCAGCGGCATCGACCTGCGATTGGATCTGTGACACCTGGACCATATTGGCCGTGCCATAACGGAAGCGCAAATCAAAGATGCGCATCGTTGTTTTATAGTTTTCCAGTGTTTGCCGAGCGACCGCGAGTTGTTGATCCAGTGAGCGCAGGGTGACATAAATGCTGACGACTTCACCTGCCACGCTGAGAGCAATGGCCTGACGTGTAGCGACAGCTGCCGCCTGGTTGGCGCTGGCTGCTTCATATTGACGACGCAAACCACCGAAGACATCCAGCTGCCAAACTGCCGTCGCGGCCATGGTGCCAATCGACACCAGGCTGCCTGGGGTGTTGGTGACAACAGTCTGATCCAGGCCCATGAACTTACCGCGCTCACCCGCAGCGTAGTAATCAACTTGTGGGAAGAACTGGCTGCGCGTGGTAATCAGCTGGCCACGAGCTTTACGAACACGAGCAATAGCCGACTGGAGTTCGCGATTGTTGCGCAAACCTTCTTCGACCAGCTCATTGAGGACTGGATCTTCAAAAGATTCCCACCAGGCATCGGTCGACAAGACCGTGCCCAATGCAACGCCTTCCGAAGGCTGGCTCGATTCCGAACGGAATTTTTCTGGCGGGTTAACCTCGGGTCGCTCGTAGTCTGGGCCGACGGCGCAGGCCGACAGGAAGCTGGCACAGATGGCCACATGAATGAAATTAAGCGAGGGCTTGCGGAACATTACACACCCTCCTTGTCGGTTGACTCGGGTAGGTTGTGCGGGCCAGGTTTGGCTGGCGTTTCGGCGACCATTTTCTTTTTCTGCTCGCTCATCTCTTCAAAGACGACGAAGAAGAGTGGCACGAAGATAATGGCGATCATGGTGGCACCAACCATGCCGCCGATGATGCCGGTGCCGATGGAGTGACGGCTGTTGGCTGAGGCACCCACGGCTGTGGCCAATGGCACACAACCGAGAATAAAGGCCATGGAGGTCATCATAATCGGGCGGAAGCGAACCTCGGCAGCATTGAGTGCGGCATCGACGATCGACATGCCTTTATCTTCAACGTTGGCCACAGCAAATTCCACGATCAGAATCGCGTTCTTGGCGGCCAGTGCGATCAGCGTCACTAGGCCGATCTGGAAATACACATCGTTTTCCAGACCGCGGAAGAAAACTGCCAGTAGTGCGCCACACAGCGCAAATGGCACCGCAAACATCACGCTGAATGGCAGGGACCATTTCTCATACAGTGCCGCCAGAATCAGAAAGACCATAATCAGCGCAAAGGCGAACACGAAGATTGCGGTGCTGCCCGACTTCAACTGCTCATAGGCTTCGCCGGACCAGGCGATTTTGTAACCCGATGGGAGCACCTCGTCAGCCACTTCCTGCATGGCTTTGATGGCCTGGCCGGAGCTATAGCCTGCCGCATTGTTGCCGGTAATCTGGACAGCAGGGTAGGCGTTGAAGCGGGTCACGATATCCGGGCTGGCCTGGTATTCGTAGCTGATGAGTGCGCGCATCGGCACCATCGCACCGGTACGCGAACGCACGTACATGGTGTCGAAGGCCGATGGATCCTGACGGTAGTTGGCATCTGCCTGAACGATGACTTGCCACAAGCGATTCTGATACGCGAACTGATTGACGTACTGTGAGCCGATCATGGTTTGCAGCGTGTCATAAACATCATTGACGGCCACATCCAGCAACTCGGCCTTGCCACGGTCCACATTGACGAACATCTCACGGGCGTTGGTGCTAAAGGTCGTGTTGATCGCGGTGAGTTCGGGGCGCTTTTTGGCGGCCGCGATGAAACGCATGGTTTGCTCTTCCATTTCATCCATTGACCCGTTGCCGGTTTGCTCCATCCACATCTGGAAACCACCGGTGTTGCCTAGCCCGGGAATTGATGGCGGGTTTACTGGAATGATGATCCCATCACGCTGGGTAGCAAAATGCTTGCGGCCATTCTCGATCATCGTGAAGGCAGAGGATGCTTTATCGGTGCGTTCGTCAAATGGCTTCAAGCCAATAAACAGGGTGCTGGCACTTGGCAAGATCTGCGAGTCGATGATGCTGTAACCGGCGTAGCTGGTCGATGAGTCAACGCCGGGTTGTTCTTGGAACCAATTAGCGCCTGTTTCCGAAAAAGCGGCGGTACGTTGCAGGCTGGCTGCTTTGGGCATCATGACAGCGCCGAACAGGTAACCTTGATCTTCCTCGGGCACGAACGAACCAGGGACGACACGGAAAAGCACCAGCAGGGTGAGGATCACGCCCCCGAAAATCATGAATGACGGGCGACGGTGTTCGATACACCATTTCACGGCCATCATGTAGTAGTCGCGCAGCTTGTCGAAGTAGGTTTCGAATCCAATGAAGAAGCGCGGCTTCCCAGTTTCGTCTTCTTCGCCTTTGGGGCGGATCAAAATGGCCGCAAGGGCCGGTGACAGCGTCAGTGCCACAATCGACGACAGCGTCACCGACACCGACAGCGTCAGCGCAAACTGGCGATAAAGCTGGCCGGTAATGCCCGAGAGAAAAGCCACCGGCACGAAAACGGCAGCCATCACCAAGGTGGTCGCGACGATAGGGCCCGTCACTTCAGACATGGCATGTGCGGCCGCCTCGCGCGGCTTCATGGTCGGGTTTTCTTCCATGGTTCGCTCGACGTTTTCGATCACCACAATGGCATCATCCACGACCAGGCCAATGGCAAGCACCAGACCAAACATCGTCAGCATGTTGATCGAGAAACCGAACATGGCCATACCAATGAAGGTACCGATAATCGATACCGGTACGGCCACCAGCGGAATCAATGTGGCTTTGGGCTTCTGCAGGAACATGAAGACCACCAGCACCACCAGGATCATTGCTTCGAAGAAGGTGTGAATCACTTCTTCGATGGATGAGTTAATGAACTCGGTGGCATCGAGTGCTATCTCGTAGGTCACGCCTGGCGGGAAACTGGACTTCAGTTCTTCTAGCTTGGCCTTCACGCCTTTCGCGACATTGAGTGCGTTATAGCCGGGTTGGAAATACACGATCAGCAGCGCAGCAGTGTTTTGATTGGTTTTGACATCGAAGTTATAGGTTTGTGCACCCAGCTCAGCGTGCCCGACATCACGCAAGCGAACAATGGCACCTTCCGACCCAGGTGTTACCGATGGTTTGCCGGCCTTAACGATGATGTTCTCGAACTCTTCTTTGGTCTGCAACATGCCGTTGGTGGTGACCGAGAAATTCTGAATGACGTTGCCCTTGGAGGGTAGCTGACCTAGCTGCCCCACAGCATATTGCTGGTTCTGAGCACGGATTGCATTCGCGATATCGCTGGTTGTCAGCTTGTAGAGCGTGAGCTTGGTCGGATCCAGCCAGATACGCATAGCGTAGTTAGAGTTCCCGCCAATCATGGCCATGCTGGCCCCGGGAATTCGCTGGACTTCGTTAAGGATGATGATATTGGCGAACGTGCTCAACTCAGTGAGGTCGTATTTATTGTCTGGATCTTTGATGGCCGCCACCATCATGATCGACTGGCTCTTCTGCTGGATATTCACGCCTTGGTTGCGCACGGATTGCGGCAATTGCGGCATTGCGGTGTTGACCCGGTTGAGAATGTCCGTTTGGGCCAGCGCCGGATCCTTGGTGATGTCAAAGTAGATGCTGAGGTTCATGTTCCCGGCGGTATTCGTCGAGTACATGTAGAGCATGCCATCGGCACCGTTGACCTGGAGTTCGATTGGCGAGGCGACGTTTTGCGAAACAGTTTCGGCGTTGGCACCCGGATAGGTCGTGGATACCTGAATCTGCGGGGGTGTGATGTTGGGATACTGCGCAATTGGCAACGATGCCATCGCCACTAAACCAGCAAGGGTGATGACAATAGAGATGACGGCCGAAAAGATCGGTCGATCGATAAAGAACTTCGAGAACATGGTATTTGCCTCGGCCGATTACTGTGCAGGCCGTTTCAGGCTATCCGGTACCGGTGTTGGTACAGTAGGAATACCTGATGCAACCGGTACTTCCTTGGGAGGAATCAGGTTGGGCGCTGGCGCCGGTGCCACGGGCATCGGTTGCTGTTTCGGAACTTGCGCTTGATTAGACTCGGAGCTGACTTGTGCGCCTGCGCCATACGGGTTTGCCTTCAGTGGTTCGGTGGGCGGTGTTGGCAGTCGGATAGGGGCCGGTTCTGGTGCTTTCACGACATTTGGTTTCACGAGCTGATTCGGCGACATGCGCAGTACATTGCTCACCACCACATGTTCGCCTGGTTTCAGGCCATCGTTGATCACCCAGTTCGGACCGTTCCAGTAGTGACCAGGTGTCACCGTGCGTGAGTGCACGCGATTTTCCTGGTCGACTACCCAGACGTACGCCCCCTGACTGCTTTCCTGGACAGCAGCTTGTGGCACTAGGTAAACGTTCTGTTGAACAAGGCCGACGATAGTTGCCGTCACGAACTGGCCTTGCTGTAGCGCGCTGTTCGGGTTCGGAAACACGGCGCGCATCAGGCGGGTGCCGGTATCCACGTTATAGAGCACATCAGCAAAACCGATTTTGCCAATGTAGGGGTAGAGCGAGCCATCCGACATCGTCACGGTCACGTCCAGATCAGTCAGGCTGGTGGCGTTGAGTTGTTTTTGCTGTAGTAAGCGATCGACATTCAGCATCTGGTCTTCGGATACCGAGAAGTAAACCCACATCGGATCCATCTGGTTCACCACGGTCAGCTCCGAGTTCGGGCTGCCAACTTGCAGGTAGGTGCCCAGCGCTTGCTTGCGAACCGAGGCTAGGCCGGAGATCGGCGAACGGATGGTGCAGTATTCCAGGTTCAGTTGCGCGGTTTCCACATTGGCGCGTGCCTGATCGACGCCCGCTTGGGCCCGCAAGAAGTTACCGGTCGCGGTATCCAGGTCCTGCTGCGACAAGGCTTTGGCAGCGGTCAGTGGCTTAATGCGATTCAGCGTCAGCGTGGCCGTGCGCAGAGAGGCTTCCTGAGCGACCAGTGCGGCTTTGGCGGCATCTAGTTGCACAATAAATGGACGCTTATCCATTTCAAACAGAATATCGCCGGCATTGACCCAGGATCCTTCCTGATAAACCTGTTTGTCTAGGAAGCCCGACACACGGGTGTAGATAGCAACCGACTGTGGGCTGCGGGTCTGACCCACGAGTTGTGACTCCAGCGGCACCGTCATCGGTTGGACTTCAATCACGTCGACCCCTAAAGCGAAGTGGGCCTTCATGTAGGGGGCGATGATGTCGGTCCGGACGACGTGCAAGGCGATCAGTACCCCGAAAATGATGGCGGCCGGCTTGTGCCAGCGCGGATTCTTCAGCACCTGAAGGACGTCGTCTCGGTTGAGATTCTGCAGCGAATGCCAGTCAAAGTTGCGCGCTGCCTCGACGTGGGCTTTCAGACGTTCGACCAGAGCGTCGTAACGCGCCTGGAACCGTTGTGGGATGAATTTGGCCATGTTTTACAGGGTGCCTAGAGTCTGGAATCAAACCGCGGGACTTGCCCGCCGCATTGCGAAAAACAAAGGGTCAAACATTAGCATAATAAGGCGGCTTTTTCATTGCAGATTTCTCAATCCCAACCGGTGATTACGCTGATTTCTGGCACAATGCTGCATCGCAATAAAAATGGGCTCTCGCCATGAATGCCGAATTTGGGCATCGCATCTATCTGACCAGCATCGGTGCCGAGGTTACCGAGGCGGAATTGCGGGATTTTTTACGGAAATACACCGAAAAAACGCCGAATCTGGTTGAACGTGTTGACCTGAATACGGCACGACCCGCTTATGTGATCGGCTTTCATGGGCTGGTCGACGGCGAAATCCAGACATTCGCTGAGCGGATCAATGGGATGTACTGGCATGGGCACCAGGTCAGCGCCCACGTGATGTGACCGGGCTGATTTAAAATACGCCTGGTTAGAATCATTCATTCAGATCTTCAAGGAACACCATGAGTCTCAAGTGCGGCATCGTTGGCCTACCGAATGTGGGCAAATCCACCCTCTTTAATGCGCTGACCAAGGCTGGTATCGCTGCCGAGAACTACCCCTTTTGCACGATCGAGCCGAACGTGGGCATCGTCGAAGTGCCGGATCCGCGTCTGGACGCCCTATCAGAGATCGTGAAGCCGCAACGTATCCAGCCAGCGATTGTCGAATTCGTGGATATCGCGGGCCTCGTGGCCGGAGCCTCGAAAGGGGAAGGGCTGGGCAACCAGTTTCTTGCCAATATCCGTGAGACGGATGCCATCGTGAACGTTGTCCGCTGTTTTGAGGACGAAAACGTGGTGCACGTCTCCGGGCGCGTCGACCCAGTCGCCGATATCGAGACCATTGTGACCGAACTCGCACTGGCCGATCTGGCTGTGGTCGAGCGCACGATCAACCGCGACGGCAAAAAGGCGCGTTCGGGCGACAAGGATGCAGTAAAGCTCGTGGCTATTCTGGAAAAGCTATTGCCACATCTAAATGAAGGCAAGCCGGCCCGGACGCTGGGTCTGGGCGAAGAGGACAAGGTGCTGCTCAAGCCTCTGTGTCTGCTCACCATTAAGCCGGCCATGTATGTTGGCAATGTGATGGAAGATGGGTTCGAAAACAACCCATTCCTAGATCGCTTGCGCGAATTTGCCGCCAAGGAAGGTGCGCCAGTCGTGGCGGTTTGTGCCAAGCTGGAAGCAGAATTGGCGGATCTGGATGAAGAAGACAAAAAAGCATTTCTCGCCGATCTGGGCCTGGAAGAGCCAGGGCTAAATCGTGTGATTCGTGCCGGTTACGACCTGTTGGGGCTGCAAACGTACTTCACCGCCGGTGTTAAAGAGGTGCGAGCCTGGACCATTCATAAGGGTGACACCGCACCACAAGCCGCCGGGGTGATCCACACCGACTTTGAGCGGGGGTTCATTCGTGCGCAGACCATCGCCTTCGCGGATTTCGTCGCCTTCAAGGGCGAGCAGGGTGCGAAAGAAGCCGGCAAGATGCGCGCCGAAGGCAAAGAGTATGTGGTGCAGGATGGCGACGTTCTGAACTTCCTGTTTAACGTCTAAGCGAAGGGTTGAAACTCATGAAACGTTTTCTGACGCTGTTGTGCTGCGCGCTCACTTTATCGGCACCCGTTGCCCCGGCCTATGCGCTGTTTGACAGCAAGCCCGTGGCGCAGCAACGCGCCGATATCCTGAAGCAGAACGAGCAGATCATGAACCGCCTGTATGGCTTAGAGCCGCATGCGCGTGAGCTGGTGAGTAAGTCTGCGGGTTATGCCACCTTTAGTAATTTCGGGATGAAGATTCTGTTGGCTGGCGGTGGTTCAGGTTCGGGCGTTGTTATGAAAACCGGTAATGCCAAGCCGGTGTTCATGAAGATGCTGGAAGTTCAGGCTGGCTTGGGCGTAGGGATCAAGTCATTTACAGTGATCTTTGTATTTGAGACCGATAAAGCCCTGAACGCGTTTGTGAACTCGGGCTGGACTTTCGGGGGGCAGGCGACAGCTGCCGCCAAGTACGAAACAAAGGGTGGTGCCTACGAGGGTGCGACAAATGTATCAGAGGGTGTGTGGATGTACCAGCTGACCGACAATGGCCTGGCGGCCGAGATTACGGCCAAGGGCACCAAGTACTATAAGGATGATGACCTGAACAAAGCCTCAGGCAAGTAAAAAAGGCTGCCTAGGCAGCCTTTTTTATGGACGCGAAGTACTTAGTTCTTAATGGCTTCCACGGCAACGCTCAGTTCAACGTCGTCGCTCACGTTCGGGGCATATTTGCCTAGGCCGAATTCGCTACGCTTGATCTGCGTCGTAGCGTTGGCACCGCAGGCGTCCTTCTGCTTCATCGGATGCACGCCACAGTAGAAGTGGGTGATCTTCAGCTTTACCGGCTTGGTGACATCGCGCACGGTCAGGTCGCCCGACAGTTCAGTCGGCTTGTCGCCCTTGAACTTGACGCTGGTCGACTTGAACGTAATGGTCGGATACTTGGCGGCATCGAACCAACCGTCGCTGGTCAGATGGCTATCAAACACCTTGCTGCCCGTATCGACCGAATCCACCTTGATGCTGATGTCGGCGCTGCCGGTCTTGGCCTTCTGATCCAGCGTGATGGTGCCGGTGGTGTCATTGAAGCGGCTGCGTTGCTTCGAGAAGCCCAGGTGGGTGTACTCAAAGCTGGCAAAGGTGTGGGTCGGGTCGATCGTATAGGTGGCCGGTTCGGCAAAAGCGCCGGTGGCAAAGGTTGCGGCGATGGCGCCGATCACGAGGGTCTTCTTCATAAATGCTCCTTGGGGTGGGGTAAGTTACTGACTGCTGAGAAAAAGCTTAAGTTGTACGCTGACATCGTTGGCCACCGTGCCGGTGCCGGCCCATTGTCCTTGGCCGAGGCCATAGTCCAAGCGCTTGATCATCAATGCGCCGTCGAGGCGGGCAGTGCCATTGGCCTCGCGCGTTAGCGTGACGGGGAAGCGTACCAGTTTAGTCTGGTTGCGGATTGTGAGGTTGCCAGCGAGTTCGAATTTGTCTGGACCATGCGCTTTGACCTGTGTCGCGACAAAGGTAGCTTTTGGTGTGCGTTTAACGTCGAACCAGTTAGGGCCCAGCGCTTCCTCGGTGGCTTCGTCGAAACCGATGTCAAAGCTCTGCAGATCGACTTCGGCCCTGGCCTGAGCTTGCGCCGGTTTTTCCGGATCAAAACGGATTTGCGCCGTGAACTTTTTGAACGACCCTTCGGTTTTGGTGCCCATGAGTACCGGGATAAAGCGGATCGACGACCGTGCCGTATCCACACGGTCGTATTGAACCGCTTGTACGCCTGCGGGGAATAACAGACCTAGGGCGAGGAACGCCCAAAGGGTGCGTGGCAGCTTCATGAGTGGTTCTCTTTCCGTTTACGTTCCGGACGCATCCGATCCAGTAGATTGTCTTTGTCGATGAACTGATGCTTGAGCGCAGCACCGATGTGCGCGACCACCAGAATCATCAGCGTATTGGCCAGCAGCAGGTGCGTCTCTTTCAGCGTCTGTGCCAGCGCCTTGTCCTTGTCCAGAAGATTGGGCAGATCAAAAAGGCCGAAGAACGTGGTCGTGTACCCCTTGGCGGAGCTCATCAGCCAGCCGGTCACCGGAATGGCGATCATGAACAGGTACAGCCCAATGTGCATGAAGTGGGCGGCGGCATTTTGCCAAGCTGGGCTACCCGCAGGCAGTGCCGGCGGTGTGTTGGTCATCCGGATGGCCACACGGACAAACCAGAGGAGTGCGATCGTGACGCCCAGCCATTTGTGCCAGGTCACGAGCATGATGCGATCCGGACCAATCGGAAAGTCATTAATACTGATGCCCATGAAATACACCGCTACAATCAGGCAGGCCATCAGCCAGTGCAGGGCAATGGCAGACGGCGTATAACGGGTCGGTTGGTGATAGGACATGCAGATACCTTGATTGGACTAGGAAGAAGATTGCGCCATTATCATGCGCTGGTTGTTCGGCATGCGTGATGCCATCGTTCAAATAATATGAATATACCCCCCTTGAACCGTTCGCAAAGCCCGCGCGTTGATACCGTAGGCCGCTTTGCGCCATCGCCCACCGGCCCGCTGCATGCCGGTTCGCTGGTTGCAGCCCTGGGCAGTTATCTGGATGCGCGCGCAGGTGGCGGGCAATGGTTGTTACGTATCGAGGATGTGGATACGCCAAGGACGGTGCCGGGTATGGTTGATGCCCAGATCACTGCACTGACGGCCTATGGGTTCGAGTGGGATGTCCCGCCGCTTCGGCAGTCCGAACGATCTGCGTGCTATCAGGCAGCGCTGGATCGACTGATCGCCGCAGGCTTGGCCTACCCGTGCACCTGCACACGCAGCCAGATCGCTGCAACCCCGGGTGTGCGGCAGGGTATTGATGGTTGGGTGTATCCCGGGCATTGTCAGTCGTGGCGACCAGGGATGCCGGTGCCAACGAATGTAGCTTGGCGTTTTCGCGTGCCCGCAGGCGTCATCAGTTTTGACGATCGGATCCGAGGTCCTGTGGCTCAGGATCTGCAGAAAGACGTGGGCGATTTTCCGTTGTTGCGCGCCGACGGCTGTTTCACCTATCAACTCGCCGTGGTGGTTGATGATCTGGCACAGGGGGTCACGGATGTTGTGCGTGGTGCAGATCTGATCGATTCGACGCCACGGCAGATCGCCTTGATTCATGCGCTGGGTGGTGTGGTGCCGCGCTACGCCCATTTGCCGGTCATGATCAATGGCGCAGGTGAAAAACTCTCGAAGCAGACCGAGGCCCCCGCGATTCCGCTAGTTGATGAGCCAGCGCGAGTTCAGGCACTCTGGCAGGCTTTGGCGTTTTTAGGGCAACAGCCCCCCGTCGATTTGCAGCAGGGCACTCAAGCCGCTTTCTGGACTTGGGCGCTGACGCATTGGTCGTTGGCGCGCGTGCCCAAATAACGCCGATTCAAATCAGCGCGAGCTCGCAGCGCAGCGCCGCGTGATCCGAAATCTTCGACCAGCCCGCACCGTGATGTACATCGGCACGCACGGCACGGAGTCCACGAACATAAATACGATCCAGTTGTAGTACCGGCATCGCGACCGGAAAGCTGCGCGCGGGGCGACCGGCCAGTTGATGGAATACCTCAGTCAGGCCCAACCGTGCGGCCAGATGCTCGCTGGCATGGTTGCGCCAATCGTTGAAGTCGCCGGCAATAATCAGCGGTTGATCGTGGGGGACGAGCCGATCAATCTCTTCAGCCAAGGCTGCCATCTGCCATTTGCGCGAGCGGGCGAAGAGCGAAAGGTGGGCGCAGACGCAATGGACGGTTTGGCCTTGCCAGGTGACCTGGGTGTGGAGCAGTCCGCGGCGTTCAAAGCTGAGATGGGTGACATCCTGGTTATGGCTACGTTCAATCGGGTAGCGCGACAGAATCGCATTGCCATGGTGGCCGTGATCGTAGAGCACGTTTTGACCATAGGCGGCAGACCAGATCGAGTCGGCCAGAAATTCGTGTTGCGGCTGGCTTGGCCAGTTCTCGTGCTTGAGCGCGTGCTGTTGATGCAAGCCCTGCACTTCCTGCAGAAACACCAGGTCGGGGTTCAGTGTGCGTAAGCGCTCACGCAGTTCATGCACGGTTAGCCGGCGGTTGAACTGCGAGAAGCCCTTGTGGATGTTGTAGGTGACCAGCGACAGAGTATTTGACATGGTGCTGCCGTCGAAGTGGTCAGGCGATCACGAGATCGCCAGCATCCGATCCATCGCCAACTTGGCGGCGGCGGTCTGGCCCTCGGGTACATGGATCGCATTAACGACATGTCCGTCAACCAGGTTTTCCAGCGTCCAGGCTAGATGTTGTGGGTCGATTCGTTGCATGGTCGAACACATACACACGGTTGGTGCCATGAACTGCACCACTTTGCCTTCAGGAGCGACTTCGCGGGCGAGGCGCTCGACCAGATTCAATTCGGTGCCGACCAGCCAGCGGGTGCCGGCGGGTGCTTCCTTAATGACCTTCACGATGTACTCGGTGGAGCCGATGTAATCGGACGCCGCGCAAACCTCGAAGGAACATTCCGGGTGCGAGATGACTTGGCCGTCCGGATGTTTGGCGCGGAAGGCTTCGATGTGTGATGGCTGGAACATCTGGTGCACTGAGCAGTGCCCCTTCCACAACAGAATGCGTGCGTTGCGAATCTGTTCCGGGGTCAGGCCGCCACGCGGTTGATCCGGATCCCAGACGACCATCTCGTCGAGTGGCACACCCATGGTATGGCCTGTCCAGCGGCCCAGATGCTGGTCGGGAAAGAACAGGACCTTCGGGCGTTGCTCGAAAGCCCACTTCAGAATCACCGGCGCATTCGATGAAGTACAAACGATGCCGCCGCGGTCGCCGCAGAACGCTTTCAGATCGGCCGCGGAGTTGATGTAGGTGATCGGCGTGATCAGATTGGCGGGATCCTCGCCCAGCGCATTGCCCAGGTCGCGCCAGCAGCGTTCGACCTTGGTCAGGTTGGCCATGTCGGCCATCGAACAACCGGCAGCTAGATCCGGGAGGATGGCGGTCTGATTGGGCTTCGTCATCATGTCGGCCACTTCGGCCATGAAGTGCACGCCGCAGAAGACGATGTATTCGGCATCGGTCTGGCTTGCCAGACGCGATAGTTTCAGCGAATCGCCGGTTAGGTCGGCATGTTGATAGACGTCAGCACGTTGATAGTGGTGACAGAGCAATACGGCTTTGCTACCCAGTTGTTTGCGGGCGGCGTTGATACGCGTCTGGCAGACCTCGTCGGAGAGCTCGCGGTAATCTTCAAAATCTCGCATGGTTCTTTCTGCCTGAATGCTTAACCTTGATACCAGGGCAGCCCGTGAAAGCGCCAGCCGCCCAAGTGGCCGCGGTGGTTCTGCGCGTCTTTGTCGCCCTCGAAGCCTTCGAGAATGTTGTAGGCTGCGCTGTAACCGGCTTCGATAGCGGCACTGGCCGCACCGCGGGAGCGCACGCCGCTACGGCAGAGGAACAGAATCGTGGCGTCAGGCTTGACCTGGGCGCGCAGTTCGGCAACGAATTGGTTGTTGCGGGTCATCTCTGGGTATTCCACCCACTCGATTTCCACGGCACCCGGTACGCGGCCGACCCAATCCCATTCGGCACGGGTACGGACGTCAACGATCACGGCACCGGGGGTATGCTGCAGAAGCTCGAAGGCCTCGGCCGGGGTGACTTCGCCGCTGAAGTTAAAACCCTGTTGCTCGGCGCGTTCGCGGGCGCGGTTCAGAATATCGTTAATGCTGCTCATATGAATCTTTGATGAAATCAGGGAGTGGGCCGTATCGCCAGCCAGTACGGAGGCCGATTGGCGATAAAATGGCGAGTATACGCGGCCATAGCCGCCAGCGGAATCGCTTGTGATCCCACAGGTGCTTGAGTTCATTGGGAGAGTTTATGTCGTTGGGCAGTCACCATCACGCGGGGCATTCACATGCCGGACATGACCATGGGCAGTTGGCACTGATTGATGCGCTGACCGGTGAGCACGCCAGCGCCGAATCGAATCGACTTGTGCGCCGTTCAGTCAACGTCAGCATGGGCGTCAATGTCTTGCTGTCCTTCGCCCAGATCATCGTGGGTGTGGTGGCCAACTCGCACAGTCTTCTGGTCGACGGTTTTCATTCATTCTCCGATCTGTTGTCGGATTTTCTGGTGCTTTTTGTTGCGCGTCACAGCATTCGTGCTGCCGATGACAGCCATCCCTATGGGCATGCCCGTCTTGAAACCTTGGCCACCCTAGTGCTCGGGCTTATGCTCGTCGCCATTGGCGGTGCTTTCCTTTACAGCGCCGGCGAGAAAGCCATGCATCTGGGCGAAGCACCCCCCGTAGGCATGACTGCGCTCTACGTGGCGATTGGTGCGCTGGCCGCCAAGGAATGGCTCTTCCGTTACATGCTGCGCGCTGCCAAAAAAGCCAACTCGGCCATGCTGATTGCCAACGCCTGGCACTCGCGGTCCGATGCGGCGTCGTCGCTGGTCGTCGCTATCGGCATCGGCGGTTCGCTGCTGGGTTTTATCTATGCCGATCTATTGGCCGCGGCGATTGTCGGCGCCCTGATTATCAAGATGGGTTGGGAGTTTTCGCGGGGTGCCCTGGAAGAACTGGTCGACCACGGCGCTGATGCGGCCCAGACCGAAGAGATCCGCAACACGATTCGCCAGACACCGGGCGTATTGGACCTGCACGACCTGAGAACGCGCCGCATGGCCGACCGGATTCTGGTGGATGCGCATGTTCATGTGGCGCCACGTATCAGCGTTTCGGAAGGGCATCGCGTTGCCGAACTGGTGCGCAGCAATGTGCGCCGGTCGTGTACATCGGTGCTGGATGTGCTGGTGCATATCGATCCGGAAGATGACAGCCTGGCGCAGTGGGGTGCGGCGGAGATGGATCTCTCGCGGGATCGGCTGGAGCGTTGGGTCGCGGAGGAATCAACGCGGGTCTGGGGTCACGGCCAATGGGCGCCGGAGCGTGTGCAGTTGCATTACCTGAATGGCCAAGTCGAGGTCGAAGTGCTGCTGCCGCCGGCACCGGATGATCTGCCTGAACCGCAGGCCATTGAGGATGGGGTGCGCAATCTCCGGCAAGCGGCCGAAGTGGCTGGGCTACCGCTGCAGCGCTGGACCGTCTATCGCCGGCTAAGCGAAATCGCACCCGAATAGTGCGCACTATAAAGGTGCAAAACGAGCCACAATGCACCGAATTGGTGCGTTTAGGGTTGGCGGGCCAGCGTCACTCGTCAAAACACGCCTCTCCAGTGCTTTGGAGCGGTCGGTTAGCGTATCATTGTTGGCATGGATCCTGCTTTGAAGGTAGGGCAACGATTTTTCTTGTTTCTGTATGTTCAGATCGCCTAGGGCGGTCGATTTTAGGAGAGCGCAGTTATGACCACCGTGCAAGACGTCCTGAAGCTGGTCAAGGACAACGACGTCAAATACGTCGACTTCCGTTTTACCGATACCCGTGGCAAAGAGCAGCACGTTGGTGTGCCCATTAGCCAGTTCAACGAAGAAAAGTTCGAAGAAGGCCAAGCATTTGACGGTTCGTCGATCGCCGGTTGGAAGGGCATTCAAGCCTCTGACATGCTGCTGATTCCGGATCCGGCCTCGGCCTATATCGATCCGTTCTATGACGAAGTCACGCTGGTGTTGACCTGTGATGTGGTTGAGCCGACCGATGGCAAGGGTTACGACCGTGACCCGCGTTCGATCGCCAAGCGCGCCGAGGCGTACTTGAAGAGCTCGGGTATTGGTGACACGGCCTTCTTTGGTCCGGAACCGGAATTCTTTATTTTTGATTCGGTCGAGTGGAAGACCGACATGTCGGGCACCTTCGTGAAGATCTTCTCGGAAGAAGCGGCCTGGTCGTCGGATGCCAAGATCGAAGGCGGCAACACTGGGCACCGTCCGGGCGTTAAGGGTGGTTATTTCCCGGTCGCGCCGGTCGATAGCTTTAACGATATTCGTACCGCCATGTGTAATGCACTGGAAGCCTGCGGCGTTGAAGTTGAAGTGCACCACCACGAAGTGGCCACTGCCGGTCAGAATGAAATCGGTACCAAGTTCGACACCCTGGTTCGTCGCGCTGACAAGACCCAGGTTCTCAAGTACTGCGTGCTGAATGTGGCACACCAGTACGGTAAGACAGCGACCTTTATGCCGAAGCCGATCGTTGGCGACAATGGTTCGGGTATGCACGTGCACCAGTCGATCTGGAAAGATGGCAAGAACCTATTTGCAGGTGATCAGTACGCAGGCCTGTCGGAAACCGCCCTGTACTACATCGGCGGCATCATCAAGCACGCCAAGGCGCTGAATGCCATCACCAACCCGGGCACCAACTCGTACAAGCGGCTGGTGCCGCATTACGAAGCGCCGGTGAAACTGGCTTACTCGGCCAAGAACCGTTCGGCTTCGATTCGTATCCCGTTCGTCGCTTCGACCAAGGCTCGCCGTATCGAAACGCGTTTCCCGGATCCGATCGCCAACCCGTACTTGTGCTTTGCAGCGCTGCTGATGGCCGGTCTGGATGGTATCCAGAACAAGATCCACCCGGGCGACCCGGCGGACAAGAACCTGTACGATCTGCCGCCGGAAGAAGATGCAAAGATCCCGACCGTGTGTGCCAGCCTGGACGAAGCGCTGGAAGCCCTGAAGGCTGATCACGAGTTCCTGACCCGTGGTGGCGTCTTCTCGAAGGATTGGATTGAGTCGTACATCAATCTGAAGATGGAAGAAGTCAACAAGGTGCGTATGACCACGCATCCGGTTGAGTTTGAGATGTACTACTCGTGCTAACTCGAGTCGCATTGCAAAGCCACTAAGGCGAACGCAAGAAGGAGGGACGGTTCGCCGTCCCTCTTTTGTTTCAAGCCCGGAAAAGACATGAACACGAAGGTGACACCGACGACAGCAACGACAGCGCCAACCCGTTATGCCGGGCTCGAGCTGCTGTCGTCAGCTGCCGTGGTGTTGGATCGCTCGCAGAATATCGTCTACCTGAATCCGGCTGCCGAGAATCTTCTACGCATCAGTCAGCGTGCCGCCCTGGGGCGCGAGCTCTTCCAGGTGATTGGGGTAACGCCTGAGCTGGTCAGCGCTATCATGAAATCGCTGAGCAATCAGTGGGGCTATAGCGGTCAGAATATTCAGATCGAGCGTGGCGATGAAGTGTTCCACGTCGATTGCACCGTAACACCTCTGGATGAAGACGCGGGTGGTCTGCTGATCGAGTTGCGCCCAGTCGATCAGCAATTGCGGGCGCGGCGTGAAGAGCGGCTCGTCGAACTGCAGCTCCGTCATCGGGAACTGATGCGAAATTTGGCGCATGAAATTAAAAATCCCCTGGGTGGCATTCGAGGTGCTGCACAACTTTTAGAACATGAGCTGCCGAACCCGGCATTGCGTGAATACACGCAGGTCATCATTAAGGAAACCGATCGTCTACAGGACCTGCTACAACGTCTTCTACAACCGCATCAGGGCATGCAACCCGCGCCGACCAACATCCACGAAATTCTTGAGCGTGTTCGGAGTCTGGTACTTGCTGAGTTCCCCAAGACGCTCACCGTCCGTCGAGATTACGATACCAGCCTGCCTGAGATTACGGCGGACCGCGAACAATTGATTCAGGCCGTGCTGAACATTGCCCGGAACGCGGCGCAGGCTATGGCCGCCGCGCCGGAGCACAGCGGCCAGATCACCCTGCGCACGCGCGCTGTCCGTCAGGTCACGCTACTCAAGCACCGCTGGAAGTTGGCGATCGAGATCCAGGTTATTGATAATGGCCCAGGCATCCCGCGCAACATTCTGGAACGCATGTTCTATCCGCTGGTCTCCGGTCGCGAAGGCGGCACAGGGCTCGGTCTGACCATTGCGCAGAGTTTTGTGCAGCAGCATCAAGGCACCATCGAATGTGAAAGCCGGCCAGGGCATACGCAATTCATTATCCGATTGCCGGTGGTGTAAAAGATCATGATGAAAAACAGGCACGGTATTTGCTCAGTATCGGGTAGTGCAAAAACCGAGGTGCAGTAGGCCTCTCGGTAACCTTTTGGAGATACCCCATATGAAGTCCGTTTGGATTGTAGATGACGACCAGTCCATACGCTGGGTGCTGGAAAAGGCACTTGGTCGTGCCGGCATTTCGTATCGCAGCTTTGATCACGCCAACGATGTCATTAACGCACTCGATGCCGGCGATCCGGCACCGCAAGCGCTGATATCGGATATTCGCATGCCTGGTCCCTCCGGTCTGGATCTGCTGTCGCGCATCAAGAGCTTGTTGCCCGATTTACCGGTCATCATCATGACTGCCTATTCCGATTTGGAGAGTGCGGTGGCTGCCTTTCAGGGCGGTGCCTTCGAATATCTGGCCAAGCCCTTTGACGTCGATCACGCGATTGCACTGATTCAGCGTGCCATGGCGCAATCGGCCAAACCCGCTACCGTAGTGGCAGAAGAGGGTGGCGTTCCAGAAATTCAGGGGCATGCGCCGGCCATGCAGGAAGTGTTCCGTGCCATCGGCCGTCTATCCAATTCCAACGCTACGGTGCTGATTACCGGCGAATCCGGTTCCGGCAAGGAGCTGGTTGCCCGTGCCTTGCATCGGCATAGCCCGCGCGCGAAAAAACCCTTCATCGCCATCAATACGGCGGCCATTCCGCGCGACCTGCTGGAGTCTGAACTCTTCGGCCATGAGCGCGGTGCCTTTACCGGTGCGGCCACACAACGGCGCGGGCGATTCGAAGAAGCCGATGGCGGCACCTTGTTCCTCGATGAAATCGGCGACATGCCTTCTGAGCTGCAGACCCGCCTACTGCGTGTATTGTCCGATGGCCATTACTACCGCGTGGGCGGCCAACAATCGATCAAGTCGAATGTGCGTGTCATTGCCGCCACCCACCAAAATCTGGAAGACCGTGTACAGCAGGGCCTGTTCCGCGAGGATCTTTTCCACCGCTTGAACGTGATCCGTCTGCGGCTACCGCCGCTCAAGGAGCGGCGCGAAGACATTCCAGAATTGACTGTGCACTTCCTGGCCAAGAGCGCTAGAGACTTAGGTGTCGAAGCGAAGCAGCTGACGCCTGCCGCGATGGCGTATTTGTCGACGTTGCCGTTCCCCGGCAACGTCCGGCAGCTAGAGAATCTCTGCCACTGGCTTACGGTGATGGCGGCCGGGCAAGTGGTGGACCTGGAAGATCTGCCGCCTGAACTGCGGCAGGAGTCTGTGCCCACATCGCAATCGGGGGCTGCTATTGCAGTACCGTCTGTGGCCGTCTCGGCAGCCAGCTTAGCCTTGGGATGGGTTGATCAACTGGGTGATACGGTGGATGGCATGCTGGCATCTGCCGCGCAGAACAAGGATGCCGGCATCTTCGAGCGGCTCTCGCAAGACTTTGAACACACCCTGATTGCACGTGCTTTGCGTTATACAGGGGGGCGTCGTATTGAGGCGGCGCAGTTGCTGGGGATTGGCCGTAATACAATTACGCGCAAAATCCAGGAACTGAAGATCGACGAGGATGCGCCCAATAAACCCGACCCCGCTGCAGATTAACCACATTGATTCGTGTGAGTCCACGAATCAATCGTTGCTCACCGCTGCCGAAGAAGGCGCACCGGTAGGATCGGTGTTGGTGGCACGCGGGCAAACGGCGGGTCGCGGGCGGCGAGGCCGCGCATGGCTGGCAGAACCGGGAAAAACACTCACCTTCTCGGTGCTCTGGACCTTCCCGGTCGATCCGCAATCGATTAACGGTCTATCGTTGGCCGTTGGGGTGGCGCTCTATCGCGCGTTGAACGTAATCAGCCTTGGCCCCCGTCCCGCCGGGGTGCGCTTCGGTCTCAAATGGCCTAACGATGTGCTGTTACGTACAGATGGCCTGCCCGATGCCAAAGTGGGCGGCATCCTGATTGAATCGGTGATACGCAAAGCCTCCGAGGGATCGCGGGAGCTCGCTGTGGTCATAGGCATTGGCCTCAACTGCCTGGCATCGGAGGCTTTGCAATCAGCAGTGATTGACCAACCGGTTGCCGCATTGTCCGATGGGTTTGTGGATAAGCAGACCTTAACGCCAGACGCTTTTCTTCCCGTCGTGCTCGATGCGCTACAACACACGCTGGACGAATTCTCTCGTACAGGCTTTGCAGCGTTGCGCGATGAGTGGCAAAACGCGCATTTTTGGCAAGGTGCGGCGGTGCGTATCAGCGAAGCCGGAACACCGTTACTCGATGGCGAAGTACGCGGGGTCGATGCGGATGGCGCGCTGGTCATAGCGACTCCGGTAGGCATTGAACGGGTCGTCACCGGCGATGTCAGCCTGCGCAAGGTATAGTTTCCGTATGAATCTGTTACTCGACCTGGGGAACTCTCGTGTGAAATGGGGGCTGTCCGATAGTAAAGCACAACCCTTAGTCGCACGGGGATCGGCAGCCTATGATGCCCAGAGTCTTGCGCAACTGGCTGCCGCATGGCGCGGCTTCAGTCTGGATCATGTCTGCTATGCCAGCGTGGTCGATCAGGAACGCGAGCAAGCCGTGCTATCGCGCCTGCCGTCTATCGTTGCGCCGCACCGGTTTATGGTATCCCAACAATTTGGCACGCTGTGTAACGCCTACGCTACACCGGAAACGCTGGGTCTGGATCGCTGGGCCGCGGCGATCGGTGCTTGGGCAAAAGTGCAGAGTGCTTGTCTGGTCATCAGTGCCGGTACAGCCACGACCATCGATGTGATCGAAGCCTCGCAAGCGGGCGGAGTATACCGTGGCGGTCTCATTCTCCCCGGCATGGATTTGATGCTGCAATCCCTGCATCAGGGAACAGCCCGCTTGCCTGATGCACAGGGTCGTTATCGGGCGCCCCCCGATGTACCGGATAACACGGTAGACGCTATGGCCAGCGGTGCCGTCGAAGCGACATGCGGTGCGATGGCGCGGATGGCGGCGCGATTGCCTGCGAATGCCCCTTGGCTACTGACTGGCGGCCATGCCCCGACGCTGCAAGCCGCTTTACAACAACGCGCCACCCATGTTGAAGACCTCGTGCTCGACGGTCTGGCCCAGATTTAACTGACTGAGATCGCTGATGGATCCGCTACACCGAAAAAAACTTCCCCCCAGAGCCCCCAGTAATTTCCGCGGCGTTGTCGTTGAAGAGCTCATGGCCTTCTGGTCGTTCATCACCAGCAACTGGATCTTTGTATTGCCCAGTTTGTTGCTGATGGTGTTGCTAATCTATGTGGTCCGGCCTTTGCCACCGAAGACCCTGACCATTGGCACGGGGCAATTGAATTCGACACCCGATGTAGTCGGCCGTAAGTATCAAGAATTTTTCAAGCGCCATGGCGTAGACCTGAAGCTGGTGCCGACGAAGGGCGCTGTTGAGAACTTGCAGCTTCTCAAAGAGGGCAAAGTCGATGCGGCGTTCTCTCAGGGCGGCTTGCCGCTGGGTGATAGTATCGAGAACGTTCGCTCTCTTGGGGCTATCGCCTATCAGCCGCTCTGGTTCTTTTATTACGGTAAAGATACCGACGAACAAGACCTCACCCGCTTGCTTGCGGGTCGCAAGGTGTCGGTGAACGTCGAAGGGAGTAGTACCCGTGGATTGACCTTAGAAGTTCTTGAGGCACAAGGCGTCGATATCCATTCGCCGAACCTGCTGGCGATGAAAACACCGGATTCGGTAGCGGCGTTCAGAGACAAGAAGATTGACGGCCTGTTTCTGGTCGGCGGCATGGAGTCTAAAAATATCTGGGCGGTGTCCAAGTTTCCGGGCGTGAAGATGTACGACTTCCGTCTGGCTGAAGCCTATTCCAAAAAATTTCCGTATCTGGAAGTCGTGAAGTTTCCGGTTGGGGGATTTAGTTTTCATCCTGTCACACCGGCCAAAGACATTCACATGATCGCTACGACGCTGGATATTCTGACCACTGAAGAACTGCATCCTGCACTGCAGCTGTTGTTTATGGAAGCGACCAGCGATTTTGAGCAGAAGCGGGTATCTTTTTTTACGCGTAACAAATTCCCAGTCTACATGGATACGCGGATCCAAGAGAGTGATGTCGCGCGTCGCTACTTCAAAGAAGGGTCGCCTTTCCTATGGGGCTATGTGCCTTATTGGATCGCTAGCCTATTTGATGAAGTCTGGTTTTATCTCTTGGCGATTGGTGCCATCGTCATCCCATTGATCGGTTTTGTGCCGAGCTATCGCAAATCACATGCCGTGCTCAGTATCGAACACTGTTACGATCAGTTGCGTGCGATTGAAACGATGATTATCCGAGCACGCCAGTTTTCCGAGCCCGTTGATCCCGGATTGCTGGAGCAGATCGATCTGTTGAGCGATGAGGCGCGTGAACTCTGGGTGCCCACCGGTAACCGCAGTGCCTATTACGATCTACGTGCAGCTATCATGATCGTGCGTGCAGATCTTCTTGCGGCTCTGGGACGAAAAACTTAAAAGACTCAGCCGGGGCGCTTAGGTTTCGATGATGGGTAGGCTGCCCACATGCGCCCGCAATGCACTCTTGGCAGCCTTCCAGTCGGGATACATCGTCTCAACGAGTGCCCAGAAGCGCGGGCCATGATTCATTTCTTTGGTGTGCGCCAGTTCATGTGCTACCACATAGTCGATCAGAGTGAGTGGTAGATGGATCAGTCGCCAGTTCAATCGGATATCGCCACGGTTGTTGCAGCTCCCCCAGCGGGTCCGTGCTTGTGTGAGTGCCAGCCTCGGCATGGGGATGCCGAGTTGCTGGGTATAAACCGCGACACGCTCTTCAAAGCAGGCCATTGCCCGCTCGCGCAGCCATAGCACGAGGGCCCGGTGGTTGCGAACGGTATCTAGCGGATCGTGTGTTGCCAGAACAAGTTGTTCCGGATGCTGTTCGACTTGAGGCTTGCGACTAGTATGCTGACGCGTTCTGACGGGTAAGGGCGATCCCATATAGAGCAGCGGTTCGCTTTCGTGAATACGCCATTCCTTGTGAAAGCGCTCTTCACGCCATTCGTCGAGCTTCTTGATCACCCAGTCTTCGTGTGCGTGAATCAGCTGTTCCACCTCGCGTAGCGTGGTACGCATCGGGCCTAAGACGCGTAGTCCACGGTGATCGATATTCAGGCAGAGGCTGCGCCGATGGCGACGTTTGATCGTATACGGCACGATACGATCTGCCAGCGCAATACTGCGCGGCTGTTCCGGGGATTGTTCGCCCCGGGGCTTGTTATCACCGAACAGCAGGAAGTTCGCCCATCGCATCACGGATCCAGGTCTCCACGCGTTGGTTTAATTCTGCTTCGCTTAACCCCTTCGGGTCAATGGGGGGGCCAAAACGCACCGTAATGGTCCCCGGACGTTTGATAAAGGCATTACGCGGCCAGAGTTCCCCTGCATTATGCGCTACCGGAATCACGGTTGCGCCAGTGCGCGTTGCCAGATGTGCGCCACCGGCTTTGAATCGGCCCATTTTGCCGGGCGCAACACGCGTGCCTTCCGGAAAGATAATGATCGAGAGCCCTTCGCTGAGACGCTTCTTGCCTTGCGTGACGATTTTTTCCAGGGCGGACTTGCCGGCGCTACGGTCGATCCAGATCATGCGCAAGCCCCAGAGTGCCCAGCCAAAAAATGGGATGCGGAGGAGTTCGCGCTTCAGGACAAAAACTGCCGGGGGTGTCCAGACCTGGAGTGCGATGGTTTCCCAGGCAGATTGGTGTTTGGAAAGATAGATCGCCGGTGTGCTCGAAATATTTTCGCGCCCCTGTACCACTGTACGGATACCAAGCAGGTGGCGCGTCATCAGCATAAAGCCGGCACGCCACATATCGCAGACCGCGTAACAACTACGGAAGCGCGGTTGCTCAGGTAATACGTAGGTGCATAGCACCAGAATGCCGCAGAAGATTGTCCAGACCGTAAGGAATAAACTAAACAGGGTCGAGCGTAAAATCGTCATATGGCGTTACTTGCCGCCCGACTTGCCCAGCAGCGCGTCGACGGCTGCGGCGAGATTGTCGTGGATCGTGGTGCCATTGGGCAGGTTGCCTTCAGCCTCGGTCTTTTCGCCTTTGCCGGTCCGCACCAGTATCGGGATACATCCTGCAGCGCTTCCGGCTTGCAGATCGCGCAGCGAATCGCCGATGGTCGGTACACCCTTCAGATCCATGTTATAGACCTTAGCGATCCGCTCGAACATACCCGGCTGGGGTTTGCGGCAATCGCATTTCTCGTCCGCCGTATGTGGGCAATAGAAAATGGCATCGATGCGTCCGCCCGCAGCGGCCAGATGCTTGTGCATCTTTTCGTGCATGGCGTTTAGCGTGTCCATGTCAAACAGGCCGCGACCAATTCCCGACTGGTTGGTCGCAACGATCACGCGATATCCGGCCTGGTTCAAGCGAGCGATTGCCTGCAGGCTGCCTTCAATGGGTTTCCACTCTGCAGGGGACTTGATGTACAGCGCCGAATCGACATTGATGACGCCGTCGCGGTCGAGGATGATGGTCTTCATGAGACTCCAGAGATCCGTTGTCCGATTACACAGCCAGACGCGCGATGTCGGCCACCGCATTCATCTGGTCTGAAAGCGTTTTAAGTAGTGCCAGTCGATTCTGCCGGATCTTGGCATCTTCCGCCATCACCATCACATCTTCAAAGAAGGCATCGACGCTGGCGCGAACCTGGGCAAGCGCCATCAGCGCATCGGTATAAGCTTCCGCGCGCATGGCATCGGCAATCGTCGGGGCCAGTGCGGTGACTTGGTCGTACAGCGCCTTTTCGGGGGCTTCGGTCATGAGGGCACCATTCGGCGTGCCCAGTGTCGCCACATCGTCGACCTTCTTGAGCAGGTTGCCGATGCGCTTGTTGGCAGCCGCCAGCGCCAGCGCATCCGGCTGTGCGGAGAACTCGCGCACCGCCGCTAGGCGCGCGGGGACACGATCAATACGACCCGGGTTCAAGCCCAGAACGGCCTCGACCACGTCTTGCGGCTCGCCCTGATCCTTAAGCAGATTGCGCAGGCGATCCATGATGAAGCTCAGCAGTGCTGGTTCAAAATCTGCTTGCAACATGCCAGCAGGGAAGGTTGCGGCCGACCATTGAATGAGTTGCGGCAATTCCAGCGGTAGTTGGCGCTCAATCAGTAGACGCAAGACGCCAAGTGCGGCACGGCGCAGACCGAAGGGGTCGCGATCGCCTGTTGGTTTTTCACCGATACCAAAGAAGCTGACCAGGGTGTCTAGCTTATCGGCCAACGCCACTGCGCAGCCCACGTTGTTGCTGGGCAGATCATCGCCGGCAAATCGCGGCCGATAGTGGTCGGCAATAGCCTCGGCGACATCGGCTGCCTCACCATCATGTTGCGCATAGTAGCGCCCCATGATGCCCTGAAGTTCCGGGAACTCGCCGACCATGTCGGTGACAAGATCGGCCTTGGCCAGTTCGGCCGCACGCGCTACATGGGTGGTGTCGGCACCGATGGCGTTGCCGATCTGGGTGGCCAGGTTCTGTACGCGTAGCAGGCGATCCAGCTGCGTGCCCAGCTTGTTGTGATAAACCACGTTGCCCAGCTTCGCAATGCGCGAGGCCAGGGGCTCTTTGCGGTCTTGCGTGAAGAAGAAGCGGGCATCTGACAGACGTGGGCGAACCACGCGCTGGTTGCCGCCGATGATGTGTTTCGGATCGGCGACCTGCATGTTCGAGACAATCAGGAACTGGTTGCGCAGCTTGCCGGTACCATCGAGCAGCGGGAAGTATTTCTGGTTCTGTTGCATGGTCAGAATCAGGCACTCCTGCGGCACTTCGAGGAACTCAGGTTCGAATTCGCCCACGTAAACTACGGGCCATTCGACCAGGGCCGTCACTTCATCCAGCAGACCATCGGCCTGGTTGATCTGGGCACCAAGTTCTTGTGCCTTAGCGGCCAGGTGTGCACCGATCGTGCCACGGCGTTCGGCGTAGTCGGCGACCACCTTGCCTTCATTGCGCAGCGTGGTGGCATAGGCTTCGGCATTGGGGATCGTAATCAGACCCTTCGACAGGAAACGATGGCCCAGCGTTTGCTGACGTGATTGCAGGCCAAGGACTTCGCCCGGAATCAGTGTTTCGCCGTGCAATTGAATCAGGCCGTGTACCGGACGTACGAACTGAACGTCCGAATCCCCCCAGCGCATCATCTTTGGAATCGGTAGCTTCTTCAGCGCATCGCCAACAATGTCGCTCAGCACATCGGCGAGTTGCGCGCCCGCCACTTGCATGGTGTAGAAGAAAGTTTCCGACTTGCCATCCATCCGCTTCGTGAACTTTGGCAGTTCAGACGCGGCAATCCCTTTGGCTTCGAGTTTCTTGAGCAGCGCGGGTGATGGCTTGCCATCGGCACCCAGTGCCACGCTGACCGGCATGAGCTTCTCTTCGACTTCCTGATCCGGCGCAGTTGAAATCACGTGCGGAATCAGCACGGCCAGACGGCGCGGTGTGGCATACCACTGGTACGCCACATTGTCGGCGACCAGTTTCTTTTGCACCAGACCAGCGAAGACGCCAGCAGAAAATACTTCGCCGAAGCGGGCCAGTGCTTTCGGGGGCAGTTCTTCGGTCAGCAGCTCGACTAACAGCGAGGCGGTTTGAGTGTGAGCCATTATGCGACCTCCTTCTTGGCCGGTGCATTGCACATGGGGAACCCCAGTGCCTCACGGCTGTCGTAATAGGCTTGTGCCACCTGGCGTGCGAGCGCACGTACGCGGCCAATGTAGGCGGCGCGCTCGGTCACCGAAATGGCACCACGGGCATCCAGCATGTTGAAATTGTGCGAACACTTCATCACTTGCTCGAAGGCCGGTAGCGGCAGCCCGATCTCCATGAGGTGCTTGGCTTCGGCTTCGTGGTCCGAGAAGTGGCGGAAGAGCATGTCCACCTGGGCATGTTCGAAGTTATACGTCGACTGTTCTACCTCGTTCTGGTGGAACACATCGCCGTAGGTGACCACCTTATCGCCGTTTTTGGCCCAGACCAGGTCGTAGACATTCTCGACGCCCTGCAGATACATGGCCAGGCGCTCCAGGCCGTAAGTGATTTCACCCAGCACTGGTTTACAGGTGAGCGAGCCGACTTCCTGGAAGTAGGTGAACTGCGTCACTTCCATGCCGTCGAGCCAGACTTCCCAGCCCAGACCCCAGGCGCCCAGCGTCGGCGATTCCCAGTCGTCTTCCACAAAGCGGATGTCGTGCTCTTCGGTGTTAATGCCCAGCGCGCGCAGCGAATCGATGTACAGATCCATGATGTTGGCCGGCGACGGCTTCAACACCACTTGGTATTGGTAATAGTGCTGCAGGCGGTTCGGGTTTTCTCCGTAGCGGCCGTCTTTCGGACGGCGCGACGGCTGTACGTAAGCAGCATTCCAGGGTTCCGGGCCAATGGCGCGAAGGAAGGTGGCGGTGTGAAAGGTGCCAGCACCGACTTCAATGTCGTAAGGCTGCAGTAGTACGCAGCCGTGGCGGTTCCAGAATTCCTGCAGACGCAGAATGACGTCCTGAAAGGTCAGCATGTTGTTATCCGAAGCGAGTGTGGGCGCGGTTATTGCGCCCGGTTAAAACCACAGCCCCTGATTTTACGGGTTTTTTGCCCGGAGAGCAGCAGAATTGGCGCGTGGTATGGGCTTGGCAGCGGATCAGGCTGACCGATGGTGGCGCGTGAACAGTCCCCAAAGCAGTAGGGTGAGACACAGGCCAATCACGGGCCAGTTACGCCAACGCTGAAAGGGGGTCGTACCCTGCATGCCTTGGACGTTGGCGATGAGTGCATTACGGGTAAACGCGGCCAACACGGCCTGCCGTTCACCGCGCGGGCCAATCACCGCCGTCATCCCCGTATTGGTTGCGCGTAACATCGGGCGGCCGTTTTCCAGCGCCCGGATCTGGGCAATTTGTAGATGCTGTGGCTGCGCCAGCGAATCGCCGAACCAGGCGGTATTCGAGAGGTTGATCATCACAGTGGCCTGCTTGGTCCGTTGCGCGATCTCGCTACCGAAAATATCTTCGTAGCAGATATTGACGGCCACCTTCTGGTTATTGAGTTGCATCAGCGGTTGGTCTGCCTCGCCGGCCGTAAAGTTGGGCAGCGGCATCTGGATCAGTTTCAGAAACCACCCGAATCCCGGTGGGGTTGTTTCGCCAAAGGGTACGAGGTGTACCTTGCTATAGACCTGTAAGGGATCAACGCCCATGGACACGGCGCTATTGGCAAACCAGGATCGGTCACGCGTTGCCTCGCCCGTCGGAACGCCGAGCAGAATGTTGCCGCGTTGCTCCTGCCCGATGCGCTGTAGATCTTGCAGAAATTCGGGGGGTGCTTCGGACAGCAGTGACGGAATGGCCGTCTCCGGTAGTACCATCAGCGTTGCCGGGTTATTGCGCGCCAGTTGAAAGTAGGTGAGTAGCGTTTGCACGTAGAGCTCGGGTTGCCACTTCATCGTCTGCGGCACGTTGCCTTGCAACAGCGAGACTTTGATCGGCGTGCCCTCAGGTTTGGTCCACGAGATCTGGTGTAATCCGATGCCGCCCAGGACGAGCATAGCGATCACAATCGCGATGGGGTTGAGCACCCCGGACCAGCGCCAAGCCTGACTGCGTAGCCGTAGCCAGAGTTCTCCCGTCATGCCGGCAATCCAGCAGGTCATAAAGCTCAGCCCATATACGCCCAGAATCGGTGCGTAACCAGCCAGCGGGCTGGGCGGTGCCTCTGCATAGCCCAGGCTGAGCCAGGGGAATCCGGTAAACAATGCGCCGCGCAAGATTTCAAAGAGCGACCAGCTCGCGGCAAAAATCAGCGGGCTGAACAAACGGGGAACGCGATTGATGGTGTCGTGTGTTTGATGCAAGGCGGCGTGTCCGCTATGAATCAACCGGAATAATCCGGCGGTCAGCATGGGGTATAGCGCCAGATATCCCGAAAAAAGAAAGGTCGCCAGTAAGGCCAGCGCGGCCGGCATGCCGCCGACATCGTGCATGCTGACGTATACCCAGGACACGCCCCCCAGAAACTGGCCCAGCCCGAATGCAAAACCGATACCCAGCGCACGGCGCAACGTTCCCGGTTGACGGAGCAATAAGTAGAGACCGGCCCAACAGACGATGCCCAATGGCCACAGCGAGAAAGGCGCGTAGGCACCTACACCCAGCAAGCCCCAGCCAAGCGCTTGCGCATGTGGTGACATCCGTCGGAAATCTGGTTTCCAGCGCATCAGAGCTCGTCGCCGTCCGTTTGTTCGCTGGCTTCCTGGTGTCGTAGGTCTTCTACCATCAGCGTGTACAAGCGACGGTTGTCGGCACGAACCACACGGAACAAGAGCCCATTGAGTTCCACGCTTTCATTACGGCGCGGCACACGGCCGAGGTAATTAACGATCTGGCCGCCCACGGTTTGCGCCGTTTGCTCGTCAAAACCACATGCGAAGGCCTCGTTGAAATCATCGACGGGCATCTGGGCTTTGACGCGATAACGACCGCTCGCATCCAGTTGGATATCGACATCACGTTGGGCCTGATCATGTTCGTCTTCGATCTCGCCAACGATTTCTTCCAGAACATCTTCAATCGTAACGAGTCCGGCTAACGCGCCAAACTCATCGATCACCAGCGCCATGTGCGTGTGGCTAATCCGGAATTCACGCAGCAGCACATTCAGCGGCTTGGATTCAGGAATAAACATCGCCGGCCGCAGCCAGTCTTCCAGACGGAAATTGTTGTTACCGATAGAGCGCAGCAGATCCTTGGCCAGAACGATACCGCGGACGTCGTCTTCATCCTCGCCCATCACCGGTAGGCGGGAATGACCAGAATCGATGACCTTACGAATCGTCTGTGCCAGCGGCTGGCCGGCTAAGACGGTATGCATTTGCTGGCGCGGCACCATGATGTCGCGCACGGTCATTTCTGAAACGGTAATGGCACCCTCGATAATTGCCAGCGCTTCGGCATCGACAAGGTTGCGCTCGTGAGCGCCGTGCAGGAGTTGTAGCAACTCGCTGCGATCATCCGGCGCTCGCAGCAACATGGCGGAGAGCCGGTCAATCAGTTGATTCAGCTTGCTGCCCGGTGTGGCCCGGGCGGGCGTAGAGGAGGGATCCATCAGTCTTTATGCGTACGGGTTGGCAAAGCCCAGATCAGCCAGTATGTCGGTTTCTAGCGATTCCATTTCCTTGGCATCGCGATCATTCAGGTGGTCGTAACCCATCAGGTGCAGCATGCCGTGCACCACCAGGTGCGCCATATGTGCCGCGACCGTTTTGCCCTGTTCTTTGGCTTCCTTGATGATGACGCTCGGACAAAAAACGATGTCACCCATCAGGGGTTCATCTTCATACGGAAACGACAGCACGTTGGTGGGCTTGTTTTTGCCGCGGTAGGTGTCATTCAGGTGTTGGCTTTCTTCGTCATCAACGAAGCGCATGGTGACCGTGGCCGCATCCGCATAAACTGCCTTGGCCCATTTTCGCAGTAGTTTTCGATCAGGAATCTGCTTGCGCAGTTCATCGGCACACACCACTTGTACCGTCAGATCGAGGCGCTTGGCGGGCTGGGCGGGCGAAGAAGTCATCATGGCGCTAGCTTACCGGTTATCCGGTATTTGCGCCTGATGCGCTTCATAAGCGGCCACAATGCGTGCCACGAGTGGGTGGCGCACCACATCTTCTTTGCCGAAGTAGGTCACGCCAATGCCGCGCACATCGCGCAGAATGCTGGTCGCTTCAACAAGCCCGCTTTTCTGACCGCGCGGCAGATCGACCTGCGATGGGTCGCCGGTAATGACCGCCTTGGCACCAATGCCGATCCGTGTCAGAAACATCTTCATCTGCTCGGGTGAGGTGTTCTGCGCTTCGTCCAGAATGATGAAGGCATTGTTGAGTGTGCGGCCACGCATAAACGCCAGCGGTGCTACTTCAAGGTTACCCTTCTCGAAGAGCTTGGTGACCTTCTCAAAGCCCATGAGGTCATACAGCGCGTCATACAACGGGCGTAGATACGGGTCGACTTTCTGCGACAGATCGCCGGGCAAAAAGCCGAGGCGCTCACCCGCTTCGACCGCTGGTCGGGTCAGCACGATGCGCTCGACGTGCTCGCGCTCAAAGGCATCTACCGCACAGGCGACGGCCAGAAAGGTTTTGCCGGTACCGGCCGGGCCGATACCGAAGCTAATGTCATGTGCCTGAATGTTCTTGAGGTATTCCACCTGGCGTGGCGTGCGGCCGTGCAGATCTGGCCGCTTGGTCAACAGCACCGGGGCATCACCCACGCCCAGGTCGGCATCGTCACGCGCCGGGCCTGCCTTGACCATTTGCTTGGGGTCCTGACGCAGTTCAATTAGGCCGAGCTGAATGTCATCCACGCTGAGCGGCGCTTTGTTGTGGCCGGCTAGCTCATAAAAAAAGCGTAGCGCTTTGGCAGCGCGTTCACGGCTGGCACCCGTGCCTTGAATCTTGAAGTGGGCACTGCGACGCGCCAGCGTGACATCAAAACACTGCTCGATCTGACGCAGGTTTTCATCCAGGGGGCCGCACAGACTGGCCAGCTGGTGGTTGTCGATCGGCTCGAGTGCAAACTCCAGGGTGCGCGCAGTCATGGTGATTTATTCCTTCACCACGATCTCGCCGCGCAGCGTATGGGATAGCGATTCCACAATGCGGACATCCACAAACTGATTCATCAAGCGGGCATTGCCCACAAAATTAACAATGCGGTTGTTGTCTGTACGGCCTGCTAGTTCGTTGGCATCTTTACGCGATAGGCTTTCAACCAGCACGCGCTGTACTGTGCCCACCATGCGCTGGCTAATCGCCTGCGCCTGTTCTTCAATGCGTGCTTGTAGGCGCATCAAGCGTTCGGTTTTGATCTCGCTCGGCGTATCGTCCGATAGCTCGGCCGCCGGTGTTCCTGGACGGCTGCTGTACAGAAAACTGTAGGAGTAATCAAAGCCCACATCTTCAATTAGCGCCATGGTCTTTTCAAAGTCTTCCGCCGTTTCACCGGGGAACCCCACAATAAAGTCCGACGACAGCGACAGATCTGGCCGCGCCGCACGCAGCTTGCGGATCACCGATTTGTATTCCAGCGCCGTGTAGCCACGCTTCATGGCCATCAGCACCCGGTCCGAACCCGCTTGCACCGGCAGGTGTAGGTGCGACACCAGCTTCGGTACGCGGGCGTACATGTCGATGAGCTTTGGGGTCATCTCGCGCGGGTGCGAGGTCGTATAACGGATACGCTCGATCTCCGGCATCTCGGCGATAGTTTCAATCAGGTCTGCCAGATCAGCGATGGTGTCGCCATGGGCATCCATCTCACCCCGATAGGCATTCACGTTCTGGCCCAGCAGAGTGACTTCCTTCACGCCCTGCGCGGTCAGTTCGGCAATCTCTGTCAGGATATCGGCAAACGGGCGCGATACTTCTTCGCCGCGGGTATAGGGCACGATGCAGAAGCTGCAGTACTTCGAGCAGCCTTCCATGATCGACACAAAGGCGCTCGCGCCCTCGGTCCGGGCTGGCGGCATGGCGTCGAACTTTTCAATCTCCGGGAAGGAGATATCCACCGCCGCTTTGCCGGTGTTGCGACGCTCGGCAATCAGGCTGGGCAGACGGTGCAACGTCTGCGGGCCAAACACCACATCCACATAGGGGGCACGCTTCACAATCTCGCCGCCCTCCTGCGAGGCCACGCAGCCACCCACGCCAATCACCAGGTTGGGGTTCAGCGCCTTGAGGGGGCGTACCCGGCCCAGATCATGAAACACCTTTTCCTGCGCCTTTTCGCGCACCGAGCAGGTATTAAACAGAATCACATCGGCATCTTCTGGCCGGTCGGTCTTGATCATCCCCTCGCTATCAGACAGGACATCCAGCATTTTGTCCGAGTCGTATTCGTTCATCTGGCAGCCGTAGGTCTTGATGTAGTAACGGCCGCTCGCGGGGACAGTCTGCACGGGTTCAGGCACCCCCTGGCTCAGAAGGGGACGTCGTCGTCGAAGTCGGCCGGGCCGCCACCCGCGGGGGCCGCCGCCGGCTCTATGCGTGCTGCAAATGCCCCCATTGGCCAACCGCTCCCCGTGACCGACCGTGTGATCACCACGCAGCCTCCCAATCAAGCATTGATGAAAGACCGCGTCACCCAATAACACGCCCGCCTCTCGCCACCACTCGTCTATTTTCAACACGCCAAATATGAAATCACAACTCCTACGCCGCCTTGCGCTA
>CALKUR010000033.1 GCA_937996725.1 uncultured Dechloromonas sp.
GTATCCACGCCACGCTCTACGCGCGTATTACCAAAGAGGCGAATTTCCAGAAACTGTTCGAAGAGCGTTACAAAGGCGAGGCTTTTGTCGACGTGCTGCCGGCCGGCAAGCACCCGGAAACCCGTTCGGTGCGGGCCTCCAATGTCTGCCGCATCGCGGTGCATCGGCCGCAGGGCGGCGATACGCTGGTGATTCTGTCGGTGATCGACAACCTGGTGAAGGGCGCGGCCGGCCAAGCGGTGCAGAATATGAACCTGATGTTCGGGCTGCCGGAAACAGCGGGTTTGGAAATCGTTCCCGTATTGCCCTGATCTTGCAGGGGTTTTATTTTTGGCCCTTTGTGCTTAAATGAGCTATCTGAGTAATTTGCTGGAGTATCGCCATGACTGAAACCGCTGAAGTTTCAACAGACTTTTTGACCTTCACCGACGCCGCCGTTGCCAAGGTGGCCGACCTGATCGCCGAAGAAAACAACCCGAACCTTAAGCTGCGCGTGTTCGTCACCGGCGGTGGTTGCTCGGGCTTCCAGTACGGTTTCACCTTCGACGAAGACGTCAACGACGATGACACGATCGTAGAAAAGGGTGGCGTGCAGTTGCTGATCGATTCGATGAGCTACCAATATCTGGTGGGCGCCGAGATCGATTACACCGAAGGCCTGCAGGGTTCGCAGTTCGTGATTCGCAACCCGAATGCCACGTCGACTTGCGGTTGCGGTTCGTCGTTTAGTGTTTAAGCCGGCGTAATATTGCCCAGAATGCGCGGGCCGGCGGCACCGGTCACTGCGCTCAGATTACCGGGCTGGCCATCCAGCGTACGCTGCGCCAGCCACGCAAAGGCGGCCGCCTCAATATGGCTGGGATCCAGATCGTAGCGGGCAGTGGTATCTACGGTCATTCCCGGTAACTCGGTCGCCAGCAGCTTCATCAGTTCGGCGTTATAAGCGCCGCCACCGCACACCAGTAATTCAACAGCCGGCCCGCAGTAGCGGCGTACGGCATCGGCGAGCGTGCGGGCGGTGAGCGCCAGCAGCGTGGCTTGTACGTCTTCCGGGCTGAGCTTGTGCGCGGCTGCCTGTTCCCGAATCCACGCCAGGTGGAACTGTTCGCGGCCGCAGCTTTTGGGCGGCGGCGCGTTAAAGAATTCGTGGCTGAGCAGTTGCTGCAGCAAGGCTTCGTTCACTTTGCCGGCGGCAGCGAAACCGCCGCCACGATCGAAGCGTTCGCCGGTATGCACTTCTACCCAGGCGTCCATCAGCACATTGCCGGGGCCGCAGTCGAAGCCGATCACGCGGGCTTCGGAGCCGGGTGGCGGCAGGTAGGTCAGGTTGGCCATGCCGCCGATGTTGGCAATGACGCACCCGCCTTTCTGACGTGCCTGGTTGAAGACACTGGCGTGAAAGACCGGTACCAGCGGCGCGCCCTGGCCGCCGGCGGCGATGTCGCGCTGTCGAAAATCGCTCACCACCGTGATGCCGGTGGCTTCGGCTAACACGTGTGGGGCGTTTAATTGCAGCGAGTAGCCGTTCTCGGGTTGATGGCGAATCGTCTGGCCGTGCGCCCCAATGGCGGTGATCTGCGCCGGATCGACGCCCACTTTTTGCAGCAGGCCGGCGATGGCGGCGGTATAGACCTCGATCAGTGCCTGGCCCGCGATCTGGCTGCGATGCAGTTCATTCGCTTGCGGTGATTGCAGGGCAAGAAACTCCAGGCGCAGCGCCTGCGGCATGGGCACGAAATGGTGGCCAACGACTTGCATCCGCGACGAGCCCGGATCCGGCTGGCGCATCAAAACTGCATCGACACCGTCCAGGCTGGTGCCGGACATGAGGCCAATGAAATGGCGCTTGGTTGTCACGGGGTCTGTGTGCTGTGTTGAAGAATTCAAGCCGATGCCCTTGTCTGTTGGGTAAAATGCGCATTCTATTGGTTCAAGTCTACTGTATTCGGGGTCGTATTTTGGAACAACATATCAAGGACGCGCTGGCGCTGATCAAGCGTGGCTCGGATGAGCTGCTGGTCGAAGCGGAGCTGGTCGAGAAGCTCAAGAAGGGCCAGCTGTTGCGCGTGAAGGCGGGTTTTGACCCGACCGCGCCAGACTTGCATCTGGGCCACACCGTGCTGATCAACAAGCTGCGTCACTTTCAGGATTTGGGACACCAGGTCATGTTCCTGATCGGCGATTTCACGGGCATGATCGGCGACCCTACTGGCAAAAATGCCACGCGGCCGCCGCTGACGCGCGAGCAGGTGGAAGAAAACGCCAAGACCTATCAGGAGCAGGTGTTCCGTATCCTGGACCCGGCCAAAACGGAGATTTGTTTTAACTCGAGTTGGTTCAACGAGCTGGGCGCCGCCGGCATGATCAAGTTGGCCGCACAGAACACCGTGGCGCGCATGTTGGAGCGCGATGATTTCTCCAAACGCTACGGCAACAATCAGCCGATCGCGATCCACGAATTTCTCTACCCGCTTTGCCAGGGTTACGACTCGGTGGCGATGAAGGCCGATATCGAGCTGGGCGGCACCGATCAGAAGTTCAACCTGCTGATGGGCCGCGAGCTGCAAAAGCACTACGGCCAGAGCCCGCAGTGCATCCTGACGATGCCGCTGCTGGAAGGCCTCGACGGCGTTAACAAGATGTCGAAGTCGCTGGGCAACTATGTGGGCATTACCGATGCGCCGAACGATATGTTCGGCAAGCTGATGTCGGTGTCCGATGTGCTGATGTGGCGTTACTTCGAACTGCTGTCGTTCCGTAGCGATGCCGAGATCGCCAAGTTCAAAGAAGAGATCGCCGGCGGGCAGAATCCACGCGACATCAAGGTGTTGTTGTGTGATGAACTGGTGACGCGCTTCCACGGCGCGCAAGCAGCGAAGGATGCGCTGGCCGATTTCGAGAACCGTTTCCGCCAGGGCGGCATTCCGGACGATATTGCCGAAGTGACCATCGAGTCGGGCGGTTCGGGTGCCGGCGTGGCGCAGGTGCTGAAGCAAGCCGGCCTTGTAGCGAGCACATCCGAAGCCTTCCGTCAGATCGAAGGCGGCGGTGTGCGTGCCGACGGCGAGAAGGTGGCTGACAAGGCGTTGCAGTTGGCGGCTGGCTCAGTGGTCGTGCTGCAGGTTGGTAAGCGCAAGTTCGCACGCGTGACGGTGAACTAACCGTCCGCCATGTGGACGGTGCGCAACACTTCCGGGGCTTGAAATCCGGGTTTTGATCCCGATATGGATTTCCGTGCTCGAAAGTCTTGACAGCTTCTGAAATAAGTTGCTATAGTCTCGCTTCTCTGCTGACGGG
>CALKUR010000034.1 GCA_937996725.1 uncultured Dechloromonas sp.
GGCGATGTCACCAGCAACCACTTCTTTAATTTCTTCGCGGTTGTTTGCGTGCATCTGCAAGATACGGCCGATACGCTCTTTCTTACCCTTAACAGGGTTGTAGATGGTATCGCCAGACTTGAGAATGCCCGAGTACACGCGCACAAATGTGAGCTGACCAACGTATGGGTCTGTCATCAGTTTGAATGCGAGTGCCGAGAACTTTTCGTTGTCGTCTGCTTTACGGCTGGTTTCAGCGCCGTCATCGAGTTCGCCCTTGACAGGAGGAATGTCGATCGGTGATGGCAAGTATTCAATCACAGCGTCAAGCATGCGCTGAACGCCTTTGTTCTTGAATGCCGTACCGCAGAGCATAGGCTGGATTTCGCAAGCGATTGTGCGCGTGCGAATGCCAAGCTGAATCTCTTCTTCAGTCAGCGTGCCGCCTTCGAGGTACTTGTCCATCAACTCTTCTGAGGACTCGGCTGCAGCCTCGACGAGTTTCTCACGCCACTCTTGCGCTGATTCCGCGAGGTCGGCTGGAATATCCACGTAGTCGAACTTAATACCCTGGCTGGCTTCGTCCCAGATGATTGCTTTCATCTTGACGAGGTCAACCACACCGGTGAATTTTTCTTCAGCACCGATTGGGATCACGACAGGCACAGGATTCGCTTTTAGACGAGTCTTGAGCTGGTCGTACACTTTAAAAAAGTTCGCGCCAGTGCGGTCCATCTTGTTCACAAAGGACAAGCGTGGCACACGGTACTTGTTGGCCTGACGCCAAACGGTTTCCGACTGCGGCTGCACGCCGCCCACGGCGCAGTAAACCATGCAAGCACCATCGAGCACGCGCATCGAGCGCTCGACTTCGATGGTGAAGTCAACGTGACCCGGGGTGTCGATGATGTTGATGCGATGCTCGGGGAAGTTGTTGGCCATGCCCTTCCAGAAGCAGGTGGTCGCAGCGGACGTGATGGTGATGCCGCGCTCTTGTTCCTGCTCCATCCAGTCCATGGTCGCTGCACCGTCGTGCACTTCACCGATCTTGTGGTTCACACCGGTGTAGTACAGGATGCGCTCGGTCGTGGTGGTCTTGCCGGCGTCGATGTGAGCGGAAATACCGATGTTGCGGTAACGCTCAATGGGAGTCTTGCGAGCCATGATAAATCCTAAGCTTTCTCAATGTACGAAACCGGGCGCCAGTAAAACTGGCCGGCCCGGTGTTTCCTTTCAGGGTGGGGCATCGGCATGCGCCTTCGCCCCTGCTATTAGAAGCGGAAGTGCGAGAACGCCTTGTTCGCTTCTGCCATGCGGTGCACTTCATCACGCTTCTTCATCGCGCCGCCGCGGCCTTCTGCGGCCTCGAGCAGCTCGCCGGCGAGGCGTTGCGGCATCGACTTTTCGCTGCGCTTGTTGGCAGCTTCACGCAGCCAGCGCATCGACAGCGCCATACGACGGACCGGGCGCACTTCAACCGGCACCTGGTAGTTCGCACCACCGACACGACGGGATTTGACCTCGACCATGGGCTTGCAGTTGCTGATGGCCGCCGCAAAAACTTCGAGCGGATCCTTGCCGCTCTTGCTCTGGATGTGCTCGAACGCACCGTAGATGATGTTCTCGGCGACCGATTTTTTACCGGACAGCATCAGAACGTTCACGAACTTGGCGACATCAACGCTACCGAATTTCGGATCCGGCAGGATTTCGCGTTTGGGGACTTCACGACGACGTGGCATTGCATCTTCCTTTCAATCTTCAGTTGGCGCCGGATTGCTCCGCTGCGCCGCGGACGATCATCAGATCGACCACTTACTCGGCCTTCCGGCCGACTCCAACTGCGGCGTACCGCAGAAACTCAATTCAGCAGCGAATTACTTCGCAGCGGCTTTCGCACGCTTGGCGCCGTACTTCGAACGCGCCTGCTTACGATCCTTGACGCCCTGGGTATCCAGAGAGCCGCGAACCATGTGATAACGCACACCCGGCAAATCCTTCACACGGCC
>CALKUR010000035.1 GCA_937996725.1 uncultured Dechloromonas sp.
CAGACCCGTTCGATCCTGCTGCTGTTTGCCGATGTCGAGGCGTGGCCGGAGGTCAAGGTCGACCGCAAGCTGGGCTGGAATCGCCTGGGTGCGGTCGCCGAACCGGTCATGCAGGAACGGAAACGCCAAAAACATGGGCAATGTCGGTACCACGTACCAAAAGGTATACCAGGCGTGATTCGAGATCTTTTCAGCGGGCTGCTTCTCAACGTACAACCAGATGAGCGCCAGAAACGTCACCATCGGCAACGCTGCAATCAGGCCACCGAGCTTATCGCTACGCTTGGCCACTTCGGAGATCAAAACAACCACTGCGGCGGTAATCAGGTATTTGGTAACAATCCAGGCCATCGTTATTTTCCAATGCAAAAGCGAGAGAAGATGTCGCCCAGCAAGTCATCCGGCGTGTACTCCCCGGTAATGCTTTGTAACGCTTTATGCGCGAGGCGAAGCTCTTCGGCAAAAATTTCCAGGGCGGGCAGGGCAACACTCGCTGTTACCAAATGCGTGGCCGCATCGGACAGCGCTCGCAAATGACGTTCGCGCGCAATAAATAAACTTTCGCCCGGTTGCCAACCGGCAATTTCCAACAGTTTCATGCGAAGTGCGTCGATCCCCGTGCCCGTCTTGGCCGAGATCTGCAGTTCGTCTGTTTGCGATGCAGCGGCGCCCAAGTCAATCTTGTTCTGCACGGTGACACGTGCAATGCCGTCCGGCAAACGATCGATGATGGCTTGCTCGGCAGACGTGAGGCCATGCTGCGCATCCGTTAGCAATACAGCAACATCGGCTTTTTCGATTTCTTTCCAGGTACGCTCAATCCCTAAGCGTTCGACTTCGTCAGCGGTCTCGTGCAAGCCGGCGGTGTCGATGACGTGCAGCGGCACGCCTTCGATTTGCAGATGCGCCCGGACTACATCACGTGTGGTACCGGCGACCGGCGTGACAATGGCGAGGTCTTCTCCGGCCAGCGCATTGAGCAACGATGATTTACCGACGTTTGGCTGACCAATCAGCACGACGGTGAGGCCGTCATGCAGCAGCTTGCCTTGCTTGGCGCTGGCTTGAACTTTGCCGAGCGCTTCGCGAATATTCTGCAGTCGGGTCTCAGCCTGAATGCTTTTGAGGAAATCGACTTCTTCTTCCGGGAAGTCCAGCGTGGCCTCGGTCAGGGCCCGCAGTTCGATGAGCGGTTGCATGAGTGCATCAATGGCGCGCGAGAAATCACCTTGTAACGAGCGCACCGCCGAACGGGCAGCGGTGGCGGTGGACGCATTAATGAGATCGGCAACGGCCTCGGCTTGGGCTAGATCCAGCTTGCCATTGATAAAAGCACGACGCGTGAACTCACCGGGCTCGGCCAGGCGGGCGCCCAGATCTAGACAGCGTGCTAATAAGATTTGCATCACGACCGGACCGCCGTGGCCGTGCAGTTCGATGACGTCTTCGCCCGTGAACGAATTCGGACCTGCGAAATAAATCAGCAGGCCTTCATCGATGGCCTGCCCATCGCTGGCGACAAACGGGGTGAGGGTGGCGACACGCGGTGCCGCAAAGCTGTCTGACGGGGCTTTACCCGTCAGCGCTTCGATCCAGTTTTTGAGTCCGGCACCTGAGAGCCGGACAATGCCCACCCCGCCGCGACCCGGCGCCGTGGCGATGGCCGCGATGGGTGGTGTGCTCATCTTAACGGTGGCCGTGCTTGGCCGCGTCGATCTTGCGGTTAATGGCCCATTGCTGCGCGATCGACAGGATGTTGTTCACGGTCCAGTACAGCACCAAGCCAGCCGGGAAGAAGAAGAACATGACGCCAAAACCAATCGGCATGATCCACATGATCTTGGCCTGTACCGGATCTGGCGGCGTCGGATTTAACTTCACCTGGAACAGCATGGTGGCCATCATGATCGCCGGCAGAATATAGAACGGGTCCGGTTGGGTGAGATCATGGATCCAGCCCACCCAGGGTGCATTACGCATTTCCACGGCGCCAAGCAGCACCCAATACAGTGCGATAAAGACCGGGATCTGCACCAAGATCGGCAAGCAACCACCTAGCGGATTAATCTTTTCCTTGCGGTAAAGATCCATCATTTCCTGGTTCAGCTTTTGCTTATCGTTGGCATAACGCTCTTTCAGCGCCATGAGGCGCGGCGTAACGGTACGCATACGCGCCATCGACTTGTAGCTGGCTGCCGACAGCGGGAAGAAAATCAGCTTGAGCAAAATGGTCAGCACAACGATGGCCCAACCCCAGTTGCCGACCAGTTTATCCAGCCACTCCAGCACCCAGAAAATGGGCGCGGCAAGAATAGTCAGCCAACCGTAGTCCACGACCAAATCAAAACCCGGCGCAACCTTTTCCAGGGTGTTGTGTTCCTGAGGGCCCGCATAGAGCGGTACCGTCAATGTGCTCACACCATTGACCGAAGCCGGCATCGGCACGATGACGCCCGCAGCGAAAACACCTGGCTCCACCTGGCGCGTGTAGAACTCACGCGGCGTACCGGCAGGCGGCAGGAACGCCGTGACAAAGTAATGCTGAATCATCGCGACCCAGCCATTATCGGCCGTCTTGTCGAACTTGGCGCTACCATCGGCGATGTCGGCAAATTTGATCTTGTTGAACTTCTGGGCGTCTGTGTAGAAAGCGGGGCCGGTGAACACGCTGACCATGTTCGGATCGCCGGCTGGTGCTTTGTCATCACGCACCAACTGGAAGTAGGCATCGGTCTTGTCCGCAGCGCCCTTCAGTTTGTAAGTGATGTCGATGCCGTATTCGGCGCGCTTGAAGGTGAGCGTCTTGCTGACCTTACCGCCATCCGCTTCGAAGACCACATCCAGGCTGTTTTGACCCGGTTTCATTTCGGTCGCCGAAGATACCTGACGCCAGAGCGTTTTGTGATTCGGCAGGCCGTCGCCGATCAGACCCGTTTGCGCCACATAGTTGTGCGTCTTGCCGAACAGTTCGACGTTGCCCGATTGATCCCAGCCTTTGTGGTTGATCAGTTCCAGCTTGGTAATTGATGCGCCGGCCAGGCTGACGGTCGCAACATACTCGTCAGTTTTCACCGTCACTGTTGGTGCGTTAGCAACCGGTGCTTCCGCAGCGGGCGCATTGGCCGCACGCGTAGGCACAGCATTTTTATCTTTGCGTAAATCTACTGACGCCGCGGGTGCACTCTGAGTGGCCGCTTGAACGTTAGCCGCCTTTTGCGCGGCCTTGTGCTGACTCCAACCTTCCCACAGCATGAAGGCAGAAATCGTAAAAATCAGTGTCAGAAATAAGCGGCGGTAATCCATGGTTCAACCAGCGTAGAGAAAACAGAAAAGGTATCGTTGGCCTTTTTGTCGGATCCTCCGACAGGCAACGCAATAAAGCTTGCAAGGGTACCAGATTCAGGGCACAGGATCGTGACCGCCGGGATGAAAAGGGTGGCACCGACACACGCGTTTCGCCGCGAGCCATGCGCCCCGGAACGCGCCGTATTTGGTTAAGGCCTCTGCGGCATAGGCGGAACAGCTGGGATGAAAGCGGCAACGCTGGCCCAGAAAGGGACTAAGGGCATAGCGATAGACCGTAATGAGGGCAAGCAGGGTGCGTTGAATCAGCTGGCCCGGTAGCGCCGTGAGGCGCGTTCCGAAATTTTTTTGGATCGACTCAGGCATTTTGAATAGTGCTTGTTTTGCGCATCTGGGTCGCTACACGCTTGAGAATCTGGGTCAGATCGCTACGCAGACCGCTAACCACTTGCGTTCGGGTGGGCACAGGCGTGCCTTTGCGCACACGTGCCGGCGAAGGAAACGGGGATTCATGCAGCCGGACGATCCAGTCACCTGCAGGAAATGCGTCGTTCGTCGTACGAAAATATTCGCGTACGACGCGACGAATCAGATTGCGACGCGCGGCCGCAGGCACCAGGCGTTTGGCCACGATCAGGCCCAGCCGACTGGCTGCATTCGCTGTGATGATCTGTTCGGGTGCTTCAGCATCAACAACGGCTTCGGCACGATGTACCGTCAGCCATTGTCCTCTGCAGGCTTTGCGGGCATCAAACACCGCCTGGAACTCGGACGGTTTAAGAAGTCGTGATGCCCTGCTAAAGCGATAACGGTAGGAAGTCTGTGTTGCTTTCACCGTTGTTCCAGCCGGATCAAAAAAGTTTTATCCGGCCGTGATGTTTATGTACCCGCCACGCGGGCACGCAAACTTAGACCGACAGGCGATGACGGCCCTTGGCGCGGCGAGCAGCCAGAACAGCACGACCACCACGGGTACGCGAGCGGACGAGGAAACCGTGAGTGCGCTTACGACGGACGACGGAAGGTTGATAGGTACGTTTCATGTTGGGGACTCCCCGGAATTCGAATTCAACAAAGGGCGGCGGATGCCGCGGAAAACCCGTGATTAAACAGCAAGTTCCCTACGACTGTCAATAAGCTTCTACGCCTGACCATTTAAGAGGGGGCATCGGCGGAGAGCCCCGTCCAGCCCACTTATCCACAGATTCTGTGGAAAACTTAGGTTTTCTCCCCACAAAACCTTGATTTTGGAGTATCCTGGGTCTCGATTAACCGATAAAAAACGGGCGAAGCCCCTGAAAATATTAGGTTATCCACCACAAGTTATCCACTAAACGCTTTGTGTAACAACAAAGCGTGTTTTGCTGACGTTACTGTAACACTATGAATTCATTCTGGAATTATTGCGTTGAACAACTGGGGGTCGAATTACCTGCCCAACAGTTCAGCACATGGATTCGCCCGTTACAGCTGGCTTCGGACAAAAACGCGGTCGGCGAAGTCACGATTGCGGCACCGAATCGCTTTATTCTTAAGTGGGTTCGCGATAACTATCTGAATATCTTTCAGCGCCTGGCCGATGACTTTTATAAGGAGCCGGTCACGGTCATCCTCACTGTCGGTGGCGCGCCCGTTGCAGCCAGTGGTTCGGCTCAAGCACCTGCGCGTTCTACGCCGCCCGCCAGCTCCATGGTGGGTACCACCTCAACGACCGCTGCACCGCTATTTAAAACCGAGGATGTGCGCGAGTCGGCGGCGCAAACAGCTAACCGTAAAAATATCGGTAGCCTCAATGGTCAAGGCACCCGCCTCATGCCGCACTTCACTTTCGACTCTCTGGTCGTTGGTAAGGCTAACGAGCTGGCACGGGCAGCTTGCCTGAATGTGTCGCAATCGCCGGGCGGCGCCTACAACCCGCTATTTATCTATGGTGGGGCCGGCCTCGGTAAGACCCACTTGATCCACGCGATTGGTAACGCCGTCCTGGCGGCGGATCCAACCAAGATTGTGCGCTATGTGCACGCCGAAGACTATTACTCGGACGTCGTGCGCGCTTATCAGCAGAAGGCCTTTGATAGCTTCAAACGCAATTACCGATCGCTAGATCTACTGTTGCTCGATGATGTGCAGTTCCTGAAGGGTAAAGACCGCTCTCAGGAAGAGTTTTTCTACCTGTTCAATGCCTTGGTTGAAGCCAAAAAACAAATCGTCATCACATGCGACACCTATCCGAAGGCGATTGAAGGTCTGGAAGACCGGTTGATTACCCGTCTCGACTGGGGTTTGACGGTTCAGATCGAACCGCCAGAAACCGAGATGCGCGTTGCAATTCTTAAAAAGAAGGCCGAATCTGAAGGAAAACCCATCGCGGATGAGGTTGCTTTCTTCATTGCGAAGCATTTACGGTCAAATGTACGTGAATTAGAGGGTGCTTTGACCCGAGTTTTGGCGTTTGCGCAGTTCCACGGGCGAGAAATCACCCTAGAAACGGCAAAAGAAGCCCTAAAAGACATCGTTGGGGCTTATAACCGGCAAATTACGGTCGAAAACATCCAAAAAATGGTCGCTGACTACTATAAATTGAAGGTTGCGGACCTTTATTCCAAGAAACGCAGTCGGATGATCGCCCGTCCGCGCCAGATTGCAATGTGGCTCTGTAAAGAAGTCACACCCCACAGTTACCAGATGATTGGTGAATCCTTTGGTGGGCGCGATCACACGACGGTACTGCATGCTGTGCGTACGATCGAAGATCTACGCGGCAAAGATCAGCAAATAAACCATGACATTCACGTGCTTCTACAGGTCTTGAAGGGATGATGGATAAGTCCTGTACAGTGCGTGGGTGTTTTGTGCATAACCCATCATTTCGTCAGAACGCGGAATTTCATCCCCGTTTCGGACACCGTCAATCCCCCGGGTTTTCCTGAGGGTTGTACAGTCAGCAATAGTATGAATTTTCGTGAGAAAATTGCGTTATCCACCAAAGTGACCTGAGCTTATTCGTATTAGGAACCTTATATATGTTGTTATTCAAGACCTCCAGAGAAACACTCCTGGCACCTCTACAGACCGTCGCTGGTATCGTTGAGAAGCGTCATACGCTACCGATCCTGTCGAATGTACTGATTGAGAAGAAAGGGTCGATGCTGACACTGGTCGCAACCGATATCGAAATCCAGATCACGGCAGGTACACAACTGGAAGGCGGCGCAGATGCGTCCGTAACCGTAGGTGCACGTAAACTGCAGGATATTCTGCGTTCATTGCCAGAAGAGTCGACGGTTAGCCTGGATCTGGATGAGAAGCGCTTGGTGGTTAAAGCCGGTAGGAGCCGTTTCTCGTTGCAGACGCTGCCTGCCGAAGATTTCCCACAAATGAATCTGAACGCCGCTAACCAAGTGTCGTTCACAGTGACGCAGAAATCGTTCAAGCATCTGCTGGGTCAGACGCAATATGCCATGGCCGCACAAGATGTTCGCTATTACCTGAACGGTATGTTGTTGCAGGTGGAAGGTAATGCGCTGCGCTCGGTGGCAACGGATGGTCACCGCCTGGCTTTTGCCCAGATGGAAACCAATGAAAGCCTGGAGCGTCAGGAAGTTATTCTGCCGCGTAAGTCGGTGTTAGAGCTGGCACGTTTACTGGCTGACTCCGAAGATCCACTGAACATTACGCTGGCCAATAATCAGGCCCGCTTCTCTTTTGGTGATGTGGTATTTGTTACCAAATTGATTGATGGCAAGTTCCCCGATTACACCCGTGTGATTCCGCCAAGTTTCTCTCAGGAATTGGTGCTGAATCGCATTGCGTTCAGTCAAGCATTACAACGTGCCCGTATTCTTTCGAACGAGAAGTTCTCAGGTGTTCGCCTGATTCTGGAAAACGGCGCGCTGCGTATCAGCGCCGCCAACGCCGAACAGGAAGAAGCTCAGGAAGAACTGGAAGCCAGCTACAACGGTGAACGTCTGGATATTGGTTTCAACGTGAACTATCTGCTCGATGTACTGGGTCATGTCACCGATGAAACGGTGGTTTGGCGCTTTAACGATTCGAACTCCAGTGCTTTATTTGGCCCAGCTGATAGCGCTAACTTCAAGTACGTTGTGATGCCGATGCGTATTTAAGGATCCGTTACTAAAAACGATCAATCTAAAACCGTTTAAAAGATTCAACTTACGAAGCTCAAGATGGCCGAAAAGAAAACACCCGCAGTACCTGATTATGATGAAACATCCATTCAACAGTTAGAAGGCCTGGAAGCCGTTCGTAAACGCCCGGGCATGTACATCGGCGATACGTCCGATGGCAGCGGCTTGCACCACATGGTGTTCGAAGTCGTTGATAACGGCATTGATGAAGCACTGGCGGGTCATTGCGATGACATCGTGGTAACGATTCATTCGGACAACTCGATCTCGGTCAAAGATAACGGTCGCGGTATTCCGACGGGTATCAAGTTTGATGATAAGCACGAGCCCAAGCGTTCGGCGGCTGAAATCGTGATGTGCGTTCTGCACGCTGGTGGTAAGTTCAATCAGAACAGCTACAAGGTGTCGGGCGGTCTGCACGGCGTGGGTGTCTCCTGCGTGAATGCGCTGTCACAGTGGCTGAAGCTGACGATTCGTCGTGACGGTAAAAAACACTTCATGGAGTTTCATCAAGGCAAGGCGGTCAATCGCGTTGTCGAAATGCAGAACGGTGTTGAAGTCTCGCCGCTGCAGGTTATTGGTGATACCGAGAACCGTGGCACTGAAGTGCATTTCCTAGCCGATCCAGAAATTTTTGGTACGGTGGAATTCCACTACGAAATCCTGGCTAAGCGTTTGCGCGAACTATCGTTCCTGAATAACGGTGTACGTGTTCGCCTCGTGGATCAACGCAACGGCAAAGAAGAAGATTTTGCGTTCTCGGGCGGCGTGAAAGGCTTTGTTGATTACATCAACAAGAACAAGACGGTGCTGCACCCGAATGTGTTTTATTCAACCGGTGAGAGCAAAGCCGGTGATGCGACGATTTCGGTCGAAGTGGCCATGCAGTGGAATGATTCGTACGCTGAAAACGTACTCTGTTTCACCAACAATATTCCGCAGTCCGACGGTGGTACCCACCTGACAGGTCTGCGTGCTGCCATGACCCGCGTCATCAATAAGTACATCGAAGAAAACGATATCGCCAAGAAGGCCAAGGTCGATATTACGGGCGACGATATGCGAGAAGGTCTGACCTGCGTGCTGTCGGTCAAAATGCCGGATCCGAAGTTTGCCTCGCAGACCAAGATGAAACTGGTGTCGTCCGAAGCCCGTCCGGCGGTGGAAGAGGTCGTCGCCCAGAAGCTGGCGGACTTCCTGCTTGAGCGCCCGGCCGATGCCAAGGTGATTACCGGTAAGATCGTCGAAGCCGCCCGTGCGCGTGATGCCGCCCGTAAGGCGCGCGAAATGACGCGTCGTAAGAGTGTGATGGATGGCGTTGGCCTGCCGGGTAAGCTGGCGGACTGCCAGGAAAAAGACCCGTCGCAGTGCGAACTCTATCTGGTGGAGGGTGACTCCGCCGGTGGTTCGGCCAAACAGGGCCGTGACCGTAAGTTCCAGGCTATTTTGCCGCTGAAGGGCAAGATCCTCAACGTCGAGAAGGCGCGCTTTGATAAGCTGATTGGCTCGCAAGAAATTGCCACGCTGATTACGGCGTTGGGTACCGGCATCGGCAAAGACGAATACAAGCCCGAGAAGCTGCGCTACCACCGCATCATCATCATGACTGATGCCGACGTCGATGGCGCCCACATCCGTACCCTGCTGCTCACCTTCTTCTATCGTCAGATGCCGGAACTGGTCGAGCGTGGCCACATTTATATTGCACAGCCACCGCTGTACAAGGTGAAGCACGGCAAAACCGAGCGTTATCTGAAGGATGATCACGAATACCATCAGTTCCTGCTGCAGATGGCGCTGGATGAAGCCAAGCTGCAACCGGGCAAGGGTGCCAAGGCCATCGAGGGCGAGGCCCTGGCAGAGCTGGCCCGCAGCTTCCTGTTGTCCGAGGCGATCATCGAGCGCTTGTCGTACATGATTCCGCCGGAAGTGCTGCACACGCTGGTCAACGACAATCTCAGCCTGGGTCTCGCGGACGAAGCTTCCGCCAAGAAGTCGGCCAAGACTCTGGGTGATGCGCTGGCAGCCCATCCGACGCTGCGTGCATCGCACGAGAAGCCGCTGGAAATTGTGCCGGCCTATGATGCCGCCCGCGAAAGCTGGGTGCTGCGCCTCGAACGCTGGCACCACGGCAACCTCAAGCTGGGTCTGATCGATGGCGACTTTATTGCTTCGGGAGATTACACCCAGCTGCGTAAGACCGCCGAACTGTTGGCCGACCTGATGAAGGCCGGTGCCACCATTCATCGTGGCGAGAAGCAGCAGACTGTCAGCCGTTTCAGCGAAGCCATGCAATGGTTGTTTAACGAAGTCGAGCGCGGTATTAGCAAGCAGCGTTACAAAGGCCTAGGTGAAATGAACCCCGGACAGCTGTGGGAAACGACGATGGATCCAACGGTCCGTCGCCTGCTCAAGGTTCAAATTGAAGATGCCATTGGTGCGGATCAAATCTTCTCGACCCTCATGGGCGAGCTGGTCGAGCCGCGTCGCGCCTTCATCGAAACGAACGCCCTCACCGCCCGAAACATCGACGCTTAAGCCCCAGCGGAGACAGCAACGGCTCGCTGCGGCGGGCCGTTTTTGTTTGGACAAGACCGTTCGATACATTTGTTGTTAGTTATAGGCACGAAGACTACGCGTTAGCCGATTTTAATGGAAGTTAGCACAACCCATGGCCAAACCCAACCGACACACGACGCTCGAGCGCCTGCTCCAAAGCCAGGGCTTTGGCTCACGCAAATTTTGCCGTACTTTGGTCCGCACGGGATCTGTTCAGGTGAATGGCGATGTTTGCGAAGACCCGGACGAAGACTTTGACACAGATGGTCTGCGCTTCGAGGTCGAAGGTTTTGAGGGTGTCTGGCCTTACTGCCAACAGGCCTATATTTTGCTGAACAAGCCGGTCGGCTACGAATGCTCTCGTACACCCAAACACAACCCCGGCGTGCTCTCGCTTTTACCGGCACCTTTGCGTGAGCGTGATGTACAACCGGTCGGACGGCTGGATGTCGATACCACCGGCCTGCTTTTGCTAACCGACGATGGACAGTGTATCCATGTGCTGACTTCGCCCAAGCATGCGGTGCCCAAAGTATATCGAGCCACCCTCGCCGAACCGGCGGGCCCCGAGCTGTGCGACCGACTCCTGGCGGGTGTGCTGCTCAAGGATGAAGACGAAACGCTGTCCGCCCAATCTTGCCGGTTGATTGAGCCTAACCTTCTTGAGCTTGTCATTACCCAGGGCAAGTATCATCAGGTGCGCCGGATGATAGCGGCGGCCGGCAATCATGTGGCCGAACTCTCCCGGGTGGCCATTGGCGATTTGCGGCTACCGGACGATCTTGCCCCCGGAGAGTGGCAATGGCTAGATGCCCGGAGTATGCTTTTGGCAGGATGGGCCCCCAAATAAGGGGGGAGAGTTGGGTCGGTTTTGTTTCACGTGAAACATGGGTCAAGGGCGAGCGGTCTATTGGGTTTCTGTGTTCCACGTGAAACAATCGAGCGTGGAATACACAACCAGGGTTCAATATGGCCACAATGACACTGACTGAAATGCGCTATATCAGCGCCTTGGACAAAACCCGGCACTTTGGCCGGGCGGCCGATTTGTGCCATGTCAGCCAGCCCACCCTATCCGTGGCCATTAAAAAGGTGGAACAACAGATTGGTGCCCAGCTGTTTGAGCGTGGCGCGACCGAAATCCGGACAACGCCCTTGGGTGAACAAGTGGTTGCTCAGATCAAGCGCGTGCTAGATGAAACGCTGCGCTTGGAAGAAATTGCTACCCAGAATCGGGATCCGCTTAAAGGCCCGCTTCGGGTCGGTGTCATTTATACGATCGCCCCGTACCTGTTACCGGCGTTGATTCCGGTGCTGCATCGGTTGGCGCCCGAGATGCCACTCTTTCTGCGCGAGGACTTCACGGCCAATTTGTTGCCGGCACTCAAAGATGGCGAGTTGGATGTGCTGGTTTTGGCGCTCCCAGTAGCGCTGCCGGGGGTGGTAGCCCAGCCCATTTATGAAGAGCCTTTCCGGGTCGTGGTGCCCGCGTCACACCCTTGGGCGGCGCGGGATTCGATCAAAAATGACGAGTTGGACGGTGAAAATCTGCTTTTGCTGGGTAGCGGGAACTGCTTTCGGGAGCAGGTCCTAGAGGCGTGCCCTCGCCTGCAGCGCGCCGAGGGGTTGTCGGGTTCGCTGGAAGGCAGTTCCCTGGAGACCATCCGCCACATGGTGGCCAGTGGTGCCGGCATTGCCGTGATGCCGAGCTCTGCCGCCGATCCGCTGGTCGGGCGTGAGCCCATGGTAAAAGTGTTGCCCTTTGACGCGAAGGTCGCTAAAGGCAGGGTCGCTGCCGCGCGCCCGGATCATATTGGCCGTACCGTTGGCCTGGCTTGGCGCGCCACTTTCCCCCGTCCAAAGGCGATCGATGTGGTGCGACAGGCGATTTTGTCTTGCGAGCTACCGGGTGTCGCCACCAGTAAATAGCTTTTCGCCAGCCGGTGACTATAAAAAGACAACGCCCGGTGTTTCACGTGGAACACCGGGCGTTGTCTTTGAGTCGCAGAAAATTAGCCGAGGCAAGCCTTGAGTCGTGCGGCAATTTCCTGATGGTCAACCTTGGGCTTGTTCGACCATTCGCGTTTTGCGTTGGCCCAGATCGGGTCCGGAAAGTGCGAGTCATCTTCCCAACGCGGAATCACGTGCCAGTGAACATGGGGTACGACGTTGCCCAAACTCGCCAGATTTATTTTGTCCGGGTGCATAAGCTCGCGCAAAATCGATTCGGTGACGCAAACGGCCTTCATGATGGCCGAGCGGTGTTCTATGGCAAGGTCCGTCATCTCGCCCGCGTGAGAATTCAGAATCACTCGGCAAAAACCCGGCCAACCCGGGTCGTTCACGGCAATTATTCTATACAAATCAGATAGATAGAGAATTTCTTCGCCTGTGGGCGCGCAGAGCGGACAAGGTGAGGTCATGGTATTCAGGGGCTCGTTTTAACGCGTTAGAGCCCACAGTATAGCCTTGCTTTAGCAAAGCCGCGTCCGGCTTGGGTTTCAGGGGGCAATTCTGCTCCAAAATAGACCATCTCGCATAAACGCTTTGTCATTCGCACAAATGGGCATCCATCGTTATACTTTCACTGAACATGTCCCAGAATTGGATTTATGGATCTGCAAGTTTTTACGATTGATGAGCTTGAGCGATTGCTCAAAATTCTGCCGGAAGAAATTCGTCGGCGCGAAGCGCAGGACAATGATTCCGAAGAGGCCGAGCGTCGTAAGCGCAGCGTCTTTGCTAGCTTTCAAGAGCTCGCCAAAAAACAGGGTATCAGCTTGGGTGATCTGTGAACGTTGAGACTGCTCACAGCCATTGAAAAACAAAGGGCAGCCACAGCTGCCCTTGTTCGTTTAAGACCAATCGACTTACAACAACACGCGCTCGATACTGCCGGTGTTGGCGCGGCTGACGTACTCGGCCATCCAGTTGTCGCCCAGAATGTTCTTGGCGAGTTCAACGACGATGTAGTCGGCGTCTGTGTCGGCATCATCGCGGAAGCGCGACAGACCTTGCAGGCATGATGGGCAGGAGGTGAGCACTTTCACCTGACCGGCAAAGCCATCGGCACGCAGTTCATTGGCACCTTGCTCCATTTCTTCCTGTTTACGGAAGCGCACCTGTGTCGAGATGTCCGGGCGGGTTACCGCCAGCGTGCCCGACTCACCGCAACAACGGTCGTTGAGCGGCACGGCGGTGCCCATGAGCTCGCTCGTGACCTTGAGCGGTGCATAGGTTTTCATCGGGCTGTGGCACGGGTCGTGGTACATGTAGCGCGTACCTTCAACGCCATCCAGTTTGACGCCCTTCTCCATGAGGTATTCATGGATGTCGAGCAGACGGCAGCCCGGGAAGATGCGTTCGAACTGGTACTTCTGCAGCTGGTCCATACAGGTGCCGCAGGAGACGATCACCGTTTTGATGTCGAGGTAGTTCAGGGTATTGGCAACACGGTGGAACAACACGCGGTTGTCTGTGGTGATGCGCTGACCCTTGTCTTCCTGCCCGCCCGAGGTTTGCGGGTAGCCGCAGCACAGGTAGCCCGGCGGCAGCACGGTGGTGGCGCCCACTTCGTAGAGCATGGCTTGTGTGGCCAGACCCACTTGCGAGAACAGACGCTCTGAACCACAACCCGGGAAGTAGAACACGGCTTCCGATTCTTCGGCGCTGAGCTTGGGGTTACGAATAACGGGGATCACCTTGTCGTCTTCGATATCCAGCAGGGCGCGGGCCGAACGTTTGGGCAGGTTGCCCGGCATTGGCTTGTTGATGAAGTTGATGATCTGCGTACGCACCGGCGGTTTATGCACGGTGGCGGGCGGATGCGCGACCTGATCCTGAATCAGATGCAGCGACTTGCCCAGCTTGTAGAGCTTGTTCTGTGCGGCATAACCAAAGCGGATCATCACCTCACGGATACCCTTGATGAACATCGGGTCCTTGATGGTGAGGAAGGTCATGGCCGCAGTGGTGCCCAGGTTGAACTTCTGCTTGCCCTGCTTGCGCAGCAGGTTACGCATGGCGATGGTGACATCGCCGAAGTCGATATCCACCGGACAAGGCTTCTCGCAACGGTGGCAGACGGTGCAATGTGCGGCCACGTCGTCGAACTCGGCCCAGTGGGCGAGCGATACGCCACGACGCGTTTGCTCTTCGTAGAGGAAGGCTTCGATGAGCAGCGAGGTGCCCAGGATTTTGTTGCGTGGCGAGTAGAGCAGATTGGCGCGCGGTACGTGCGTGGAGCACACGGGTTTGCACTTGCCGCAACGCAGGCAGTCTTTCACCATCGCCGAGATTTCGCCGATGCCCGATTGCTCCATCACGATCGATTCGCTGCCGATCAGGTTGTAGCTTGGCGTGTAGGCCATGTCGAGATTGCCGCCGCGCATGAGCTTGCCGCGGTTGAAGTGACCTTCCGGGTCGACCTTTTCTTTGTAGGCCCAGAACGCGGCCATCTCGTCGTCTTGCAGATAGTCGATCTTGGTGATGCCGATACCGTGTTCGCCGGAGATTACCCCATCCAGCGAGCGCGCCAGAATCATGATGCGATCCACCGCCGCGTTGGCGGTTT
>CALKUR010000036.1 GCA_937996725.1 uncultured Dechloromonas sp.
CCCTGGGTAACGCGATTGGTGTCCACCACATTCACCGCAGCGATCGTGCCGTCTATTTCAGGCGTGACCTGGGCAATTTCAGCAGCGGTATAAGCGTTATCGGTGCTGATATAGCGCGAACCATACAGCGCCCAATAGAGGGCGATCGCGACGGCCAACACAGCAACCACCCCGCCCAGAATACTGAAGGCCTTTTTACGTTCGGCGATCTTGCTCACGATCTGTTGTTTACGACTCACCGGGGAAACTCCTCTGTTTTCTTGATATCCAACCGATCCTGCTCGGCGCTGGTCTGATAGCCGCCACCGAGTGCCTTGACCATGGCAACATCGAGGATGAATGCGCGGGTCTGCATATCGGTCTGCACACGCCAGCTGGTTAGTAGCTCGTCTTCAGCAACCAACACGTCCAGATAATTGGCGAGGCCGCCGCGATAACGATTGCTCGCTACCTGAACGCCCTTGCTCTGGGCGGCGACGCTACGATCCGCCAGATCGATCTGCTTTTGTAGTTGCTTCAAACCTGCGGCCACATCAGCCACTTCATTTAGTGCCTGCAGCAGCGTCTTCTCATAATTGGCGACGTTTTCATCGTACTCGGCGCGGGCAGCCGCCAGATCGGCGCGCAGTTTGCCGCCTAGAAATATGGGCAGGTAAACGGCCGGGCCTGCATTGCTCATATAGGAGCCTGATTCGATCAGTTTGTTCATCCCCAAGGACTGTCCGCCAACGAAGGCCAGGATGTTGACGTTGGGATAAAACAAGGCCTTGCGGTTTTCAATACGGCTCTGCCCGGCTTCCGCTTGCCAGCGCGATGCCACGATATCCGGGCGACGGCCCACGAGGTTGATACCAATATCCGGCGGCAGCGCATAACGCACCTGGAGCAATGTATTCGGCGGTTGAATCTTCAGACCCCGATCCGGCCCGGCACCGACCAGCGCTGCCAGGCGATTACGTGTTTCGGCGGTGCGTACATCGATCTGCACCAATTCGTTTTCAACTAGGTGCATTTTGCCGGCTGCCTGACTGACGGCCCCGACATTCTCTAACCCCTGTTGTTGGCGTTCGTTGAACAACACCCAGGTTTTGCGACGAATATCCAGTGCCTTCTCGGCCGTGACACGGTCTGCAACCAGTCTCGCAAAATCGGCATAACTCCGTGCAATCGCCGTGGTCAGAATCAAGCGTGCCTGCGCCACTTCAGCGCGACGCGCCTGGCTTTCGGAAACCGCCGTGGCCAGTGCCGCCCGGTTTTTACCCCAGAAGTCAATTTCCCAGTTGAAGTTGAGCGTGCCCTGCCCGTACGAATACCAACCCTGCGGCGTATAGGGCGCCGGGACAGTGTAGTTCGTACTGTTTTCCTGACCGAAGATCGTGCCGTTGGCTGTCAATTGCGGGTACAGCACCGAGCCGACCGCTTGCGACTGTGACTCTGCACGGCGCAAGCGTGCTTGCGCCGCCTTCAGATCCGGCGCATCGGCCAAGCCTTCATCAATCAACTGGTTGAGCTGCGGGTCGTTGTATTTTTCCCACCAGCGATCAGTCGGCCATTCGGATTCCGGCGCCTTGAAGGATTGGACGCTCTCAAAAGACTCTGGCGCGCGCGCATCCGGCATAGGCCCCAAAGCGGGCATCGGTGCGCAAGCTGCCAACAGCGATGCCACCATAGCTGTACTTGCTAGCCCCGTCAGGTGATTTGTCAGTTTCATGAGCCGTCGGCAATTTTGCTGAGCACGCTGGTTGCCGAACGAATTTCTTCGTGGGTCAGGATCGCGTTCATCCACTCCCGGGTCATGATCACCAGATCTTTCATGGCCTTGGTCACGCACCGGTTGCCCGCCGTTGTGAGCCGAACTGGCTTAACGCGGTTATCGTTGCGCGCAACGGATCGTTCCACATAAGTTTTTTCTTCAAGCAGATGAATCACCTTGGTTAACCCACCAGAGGTGATCAGCACACGATCCTGAATCTGACCTGGCGTTAGCTCATAGGGCGCTTCGGCATTGCGCAATGTTGCCAGGACGTCGAACTCCGCAGGCGTTAAACCATGCTGATCCCACACCATGCGTGCTTTTGCATGCGCCACCTTCCGTGCCCGTTCCAGATTCAGGAACAGGGGCACGACCAGCGGGTCTTGCCCCACCGACCATGCATGCATATTTTCTTGTTCAGCCATGGCCGTATATTAACTATCTTTCCAGAAAGATACAAGCCGGTAACACATTGACAGCCGGTTTTTTAAGCCGCGAGTTCACATCAAACGACCTGATTTAGCGGGAGAGCGCCCAGGTATCGCGGGCAATCACGGCCTCTTCATTGGTAGGAATCACCCAGACCCCAACACGACTAGCGGCCGTAGAAATACGCCGCGCCTCGCACCCCGCTGCCTGATTCAGTGCTTCGTCGATTTCAACGCCCGCCCAGGTCAGCGCCTGACAGGTTCGCGACCGAATGAGCGATGAATGCTCACCGATCCCTGCGGTAAAGACAATGCCATCCAACCCTTGGATCGATGCTATGGCGGCACCGGTCTCCCGCGCCAGCATGTAAACGAACAAGTCGACCGCCAGCTGTGCATTGGGCGTGTCGGCGTTTTCCAGATCGCGCATATCGTTGGAGAGCCCACTCACACCCAACAAACCCGATTCTTTGATGATCAGCTTTTCAACCTCGGCGGGCGACATACCCTGCTGCTGAATCAGATACAACGGAATCATGGGGTCCAACGATCCGGTACGCGTACCCATCATTAGCCCATCCAGCGGTGAAAACCCCATAGAGGTGTAAGCGCTTCGACCATCGACCAGTCCACATAGGCTGGCACCACTCCCTAGATGCATTACCACCGTTTTACCTTTGGCCAGCGCCGGATCGAGTAATGGCAGCTGCGTACTGATGTAATCGTACGATAGTCCGTGAAAGCCCCAACGCCGAATCCCCTGGTCGCGATAGCTCAATGGCAGCGCATACAGATCGGCCAATATCGACTTGGTGCGATGAAATGCCGAATCGAAGCAGGCCACTTGCGTCAGTTCCGGATCGAGCTCACGCAGCAATCGAATCGCCTCGATTTCTGCGGGTTGATGGCTCGGCACGATCGGTACGTACCGATCCAATACCGACAACACCTGTTCATCCACAACCACGGCATGCGGATATTCGATCCCGCCAAGCACAACGCGGTGACCCACTGCCGTTAAGCGATAACCGCTGGCCTTAGCGCGAACAAAATCTAAAATGACCTCGACGGCTTCGGCGCGACGCTTCGGCGCATCCCAGCATCGATCATCAAGCACAATGCCTTGGGCATCCGAGGCTTTGAAATGTGGTTGTCCTAACAAGCCCTCAATCTGCCCACTGAACACCAAGCTGGGTTGATGGTCATCCACGGCATACAGAGAGAACTTAACGCTGGACGATCCAGTGTTCAAGCACAACAGCGCGGGTTTGACGTTAGTCATACGATCTATCCGGATTTAACGAGCCCAGTCTGCCACCGCTGCATCACAAAATGATGACAGCGACCCATCAACGGCCGTAGTAGTGGCGATACCAGTCCACAAAGCGCCCCACCCCATCCCGAACGGACGTCGCCGGTTGAAAGCCCACCCAGGCATCCAGCGCATGGGTATCGGCAAAGGTTTCAGTGACGTCGCCAGCCTGCAGCGGCAAAAAGTCTTTCTGCGCGACCATACCCACCGAAGCCTCGATCGCCTCGATAAAATCCATCAGCGGTACGGGGTCGCTGTTACCAATATTGAAAATGCGGTACGGCGCACGGCCCGTATGCGGCAGCGGATGTTGTGGATCAAAGGCCGCATCCGGCGCAGCCGGCTTATCGAGCACACGAACCACCCCTTCAACGATGTCATCGATGTAGGTGAAATCGCGGCGCATTTTGCCTTCGTTAAAGACTTTGATCGGTTTGTTATCCAGCATCGCGCTGACGAACAAGAACAGTGATTGATCCGGACGCCCCCAAGGGCCGTACACGGTAAAGAAGCGTAGGCCGGTAACCGGCAGGTTATACAGGTGGCTGTAGCTATGCGCCATGAGTTCATTGGCGCGCTTGGTCGCGGCGTACAGGCTCACTGGGTGATCGACGCTATCGGCCTCGGAAAACGGCATCTTTTCGTTGCCACCATAGACGCTGGAACTAGAGGCGTACACCAAGTGACCCACCTGATTCTGACGACAGCCCTCCAGCACATTCAAAAAGCCCGTGAGGTTACAGTCGGCATAGGTATGTGGATGCGTCACCGAGTAACGTACACCGGCCTGTGCCGCCAAGTGCACTACGCCATCAAACTTCTCGGTGGCAAACAGATTGGATATCAGCTCACGATCGACCAAGTCACCCTTGATGAAACGAAAGCCCGGGTATTTCTTCAAAACATCCAGCCGCCCCAGCTTCAAGGCCGGATCGTAGTAGTCGTTGAGGTTATCCAACCCAACAACGGTATCCCCGCGCTTCAGTAGTCGCTCAGCGGTGTGCATACCGATAAAACCGGCGGCACCAGTAACCAGGTAATGACGGGGCATCAGAACTGTCCAGGGCTTATAATTCGCACATTATCGCATTGAAGCCCTCGGGCTGCCGACCCAGCCCATGACTAACCCCATGATGCAGACATTCATCCCTGCCCATTCCCGCACGACCCGCCTGCTTCGCGTTCTGCTGCCTGGCATCCTTGCCGTGCTGCTCAGCGCCTGCGCCGGGTTTGGCACGCGGCAGGATCCCAATGAATTTCTGGATGCGGCTGACTACGACCGCTTGAAGCAGGTGTCCACCCAGCCGGGCATTCGCATCTTCCGTTACCAAGCCCCTGACTTTAAACGCAGCGATTTTAAAACCGTGATGGTTGACCCGATTGTGCTGTATCAATCGGCGGAAAAAGATCTGGGCAAAACCGGGATTACCGAAGAAACCATTTACCGCATCCGCAACTCCATGGACATCACCATGCGTCAGCTGGTGCGCAAACAATTCGGCATCAGCTACAAACCCGGTGAACAGGTGGCACGCCTGAGCACCGCCATCACAGGTGTGCTCCTCGATGGCGACGCATTTAAACCACGCCGCTTGGTGCCCATATCGACTGTGCTTAAGGCTGCGGGCAAGGGCAACAACATTGACGGCAGCAAACCCTATCTGATGGTTGAAGCCAAGCTCATCAGCAGTAAAACCGGCAAGCTCATGGGCGAAGGGGTTTATCTGGTTTCCAGCGAACAGTTCCGCCGAGAAGTCGACTCGCCGGAAAAATTCCAGCAATTGGCTAATCAGTGGGTACGCGGTGCCATTAGCGTGGC
>CALKUR010000037.1 GCA_937996725.1 uncultured Dechloromonas sp.
CTGTTAATAACAGAATGCCGGCAGAAGCGGCCCAGCGGCGCCAATCGGTCGCCGAGCCGAAGCTATCCCCAAACAGGCTACCCATAGCGCGATGGGTGCTTTGTCCGGCCAGCTGGAGGGCGCTTTGCCACTGTTTCTGATGCGCCAGCGCCTGCTCGCGCATTTGTGCCAGTCGGGCAGTAATGCTGCTCGGTAGTGCCCCGGTGCTTTGATCCAGGGCAGACACCATAGCCTTGGCCAACAGATTTTCCTGTGGCGAGGTCGGGTGGTCTGTTTCGTGGGTCATAGCTGTATTCCTTTTGCTTTCAGAGCCGTTGCCAGGGCCTGGGTGGCCCGCGAGCAATGGGTTTTGACGCTGCCCTGGGAGCAACCCATGGCCTCGGCGGTCTCTGCAGTATCCAATCCCTCCCAATAACGCATCAGGAAGGCTTCTCGTTGACGTGCCGGCAGTTTTGCCAGCTCATTTTCCAGAATTTCCAGCATCTGGCGCTGTTCCACGGCGGCATCAGGCTGCTCCTGCTGGTCGCTGTTCGGGTCACGTAGGCGCTCGATCCGGTCCAGATCGCTTTCTTCGTCCGTATCGCTGTTGCCGCCTAAGGCCGAAAATACGGTCGTCCACAGGTTGCGAACCTTGCTGCGACGGTAAAAGTCGCGAATGGTGTTCTGCAGAATGCGCTGGAATAGGGCGGGCAGCTCGTTTGCCGGGCGGTCGCCATAACTTTCGGCCAGCTTGAGCATGGCGTCCTGCACGATATCCAGGGCATTTTCCTCGTTATGCACGGCAAACCAGGCCGTTTTATAGGCCCGGCGCTCGACATCAGCGAGAAAAGCGTCCAGTTCGCGAGGGGTAGCCAACAAATTGCTCCGGATTTTGGAGTGGATGATTCTAGCAAGCCTTGCTCAAAAGCGCTGCACTGGCTATCATTGGCGGTTTTCCCCGTAACCACAACCCTGTTGTCGGAGCCACTCACAAGGTGTGCGAGCCGGATAGGGGCAAGGCGAAGTGAATCTTCGCGAGGAGGTGTGTGTATGTCAGCAACAATAAGCGGCGCAGAAATTCTTGTGAAATGTCTGCAGGCTGAAAACGTCGATACGATTTTCGGCTATCCCGGTGGCTCGGTTCTTCATATTTACGACGAGCTCTTCAAACAAGACACAATCCATCACGTACTGGTGCGTCACGAGCAAGCTGCCGTGCACGCAGCCGATGCCTATTCGCGTTCGTCGCAGCGCGTCGGCGTGGCGCTGGTGACCTCGGGCCCCGGCCTGACCAATGCGGTGACCGGTATTGCCACGGCCTATTACGATTCGATTCCGCTGGTCGTGATCAGCGGTCAGGTGCCGACCTTCTACATTGGTCAGGATGCCTTCCAGGAAAGCGACGCCGTCGGTATTACGCGTCCGTGCGTCAAGCACAACTTCCTGGTCAAAGACGTTAAGGATCTCGCCGTCACGATTAAAAAAGCCTTCCATATCGCGCGCAGCGGCCGTCCTGGCCCCGTGTTGATCGATATTCCGAAGGACGTGACGGCCCACAAAACTGAATTTGATTACCCGGAAACGGTCAACATCCGTTCCTACAACCCGGTGCACAAGGGTCACCAGGGTCAGATCAAGAAGGCAGCGCATCTGCTGCTGGAAGCCAAGCGCCCGATGATCTACTCGGGTGGTGGTGTGATCCTTTCGGATGCCGCTGATCCGCTGACCAAATTGGCCCGCCAATTGGGTTTTCCGATCGTCAACACCCTGATGGGCTTGGGCGCCTATCCGGCCACCGACAAGCAGTTCTTGGGTATGCCGGGCATGCACGGTACTTACGAGGCCAACATGGCCATGCAGCATTGCGATGTATTGCTGGCCGTAGGCGCCCGTTTTGATGACCGCGTGATTGGTAATCCGGAAGATTTCGCCAAGCATCCGCGCAAGATCATCCACATCGATATCGATCCCTCGTCGATCTCGAAGCGCGTCAAAGTAGACGTGCCCATCGTCGGTAACGTGCCGGACGTGCTGGAAGAGTTGAGCAAGCAACTGGAAGCCATCGGCGGCAAGCCGGATGCGGCCGTCGCCCAGTGGTGGGAAACCATTGCAGGCTGGCGTGGTCGCGAGAGCCTCAAGTACCGCACCAGCCCAGACAAGATCATGCCGCAAGCCGTGGTCGAGAAACTCTGGGAAGTCACCAAGGGCGACGCCTTTGTGACCTCGGATGTGGGCCAGCACCAGATGTTCGCCGCGCAGTACTACAAGTTCGACAAGCCGCGCCGCTGGATCAACTCCGGCGGTTTAGGCACCATGGGTGTTGGCCTCCCGTACGCCATGGGCGTGCGTTATGCCAACCCGGGTGCCACCGTGGCCTGCGTGACCGGCGAAGCCTCGATTCAGATGTGCATTCAGGAGCTCTCGACCTGCAAGCAGTACAGCGTGCCGGTCAAGATCATTAACCTGAACAACGGCTACCTGGGCATGGTTCGCCAGTGGCAGGAGATGTTCTACGACAACCGTTACTCGCACTCATACATGTCGTCGCTGCCGGACTTCATGAAGCTGGCCGAGGCCTACGGTCACGTCGGCATGCGCATCGAACGTCCGGAAGACGTCGGTCCGGCGCTGGAGCTGGCGTTTTCCGACAAGCACAAGAACGACCTGGTGTTCATGGACTTCATCATCGACCCGACGGCTAACGTCTTCCCGATGGTGTCGGCCGGTAAAGGCCTGGCCGATATGGTTCTGGCCGACGATCACCTGTAAGGAGACCCGATATGCGACACATTATTTCCGTCCTACTGGAAAACGAATCGGGTGCTCTGTCTCGTGTGGCAGGCCTGTTCTCGGCGCGTGGTTACAACATTCAGTCGCTTACCGTGGCACCGACGGAAGACCCGTCGTTGTCACGCATGACGCTGGTGACGTTTGGTAACGACGACATCGTTGAACAGATCACCAAGCAGCTCAATAAGCTGGTGGATGTGGTCAAAGTCATTGATCTGTCCGAAGCGCCGCACGTCGAGCGTGAGCTGCTCATGATCAAGGTGCGTGCCACCGGCAAAGATCGTGAAGAGATGAAACGACTGGCGGATATTTTCCGTGGCCACATCATCGATGTCACCGATTCGGCTTATGTCATTGAGCTGACCGGTACATCGAACAAGCTGGATTCGTTTATTGCAGCGATCGACCCGGTGCTGATTCTGGAAACCGTCCGTTCGGGCGTCTCCGGTATCGGCCGTGGCGACCGTATGCTCAAGGTTTAATTTTTCTATTGCTGAATTTTTCCCGAAAGGAACATCATGAAAGTTTATTACGACAAGGACGCCGACCTCTCGCTGATCAAGGGCAAGCAGGTCACTATCGTTGGTTACGGTTCGCAAGGCCACGCACATGCGCAGAACCTGCGTGACTCGGGCGTTAACGTGACTGTTGCCCTGCGCAAGGGTGGTGCCTCGTGGGCCAAGGCCGAAGCCGCTGGTCTGAAGGTTGAAGAAATCGCCGCCGCTGTTAAGAACGCCGACGTCGTGATGATTCTGCTGCCGGATGAAAACATCCCGGACGTCTACAACAAAGACGTCGCCCCGAACATGAAGAAAGGCGCTGCCCTGGCTTTTGCACACGGCTTTAATGTGCATTACAACCAGGTGGTGCCGCGCGACGATATCGATGTGATCATGGTTGCCCCGAAGGGCCCTGGCCACACCGTGCGTTCGGAATACCTCAAGGGTGGCGGTGTACCGTCGCTGATCGCTATTTACCAGGACAAGTCGGGCAAGGCACGTGACATCGCGCTGTCGTATGCGGCTGCCAACGGCGGCACCAAGGGTGGCGTGATCGAAACCTCGTTCCGTGAAGAAACCGAAACCGATCTGTTCGGTGAACAGGCTGTCCTGTGTGGCGGTGCGGTTGAGCTGGTCAAGATGGGCTTCGAAACCCTGACCGAAGCCGGTTACGCGCCGGAAATGGCCTACTTCGAGTGCCTGCATGAACTGAAGCTGATCGTCGACCTGATGTACGAAGGCGGCATCGCCAACATGAACTACTCGATCTCGAACAACGCCGAGTACGGTGAGTACGTCACCGGCCAACGCGTGATCGCCGAGCAAGCCCGTGAAGGTATGCGTGAGTGCCTGCGTAACATCCAGAACGGTGAATACGCCAAGCGCTTCATCCTGGAGGGTCGCACCAACTATCCGGAAATGACTGCCCGTCGTCGTCTGAACGCAGAGCACCCGATCGAAGTGGTCGGTACGCAACTGCGCGCCATGATGCCGTGGATCGCGAAAAATAAACTCGTCGATCAGTCGAAGAACTAATAAACCACACGTGTAAGAAACCGTCGTGAGCCAGCGTAGAGCGAGGCGTGCGGCGCGCAGCGACCGAAGACATATCGAACTGATAGGCGAGGGAGCGAGCACCGCACAACAACGCTATGCGTTGGCGCAGCAGGTTTCAATGGAGTCCACATGAACTATCCGCATCCATTATTCGCACGAGAAGGCTGGCCTTTTATTGGGCTGGCCGTGGGTGCGGCCGTTCTGGCTTCGGTTCTGGATAGCGGTCTGGCCTGGTTGCTCTGGCCGATCGCACTTTTTGTCGTTCAGTTTTTCCGTGATCCGCCCCGTGTTGTGGCCGGTGGCCCGAACAGCGTGGTCTCGTCGGCTGATGGGCGCGTCATCGTCGTCGCTGAGACCGATGACCCCTGGCTCAATCGTCGTGCGATCAAGGTCAGCGTGTTCATGAACGTATTTAACGTGCATTCGAACCGGATCCCAACGGCCTGCGAAGTCGTCGGCAAGTGGTATGTGGCCGGTAGCTTTCTGAATGCTGCCCTGGATAAAGCCTCGGAGCATAACGAACGCTGCGCCCTCCATCTGCGTACGCCGAGCGGTCAAGACATCACCTGCGTCCAGATCGCCGGTCTGGTGGCCCGCCGTATTCTCAATTACGCTGAAATCGGTAACCAGTACAAGGCCGGTGAGCGTTATGGCTTCATCCGTTTTGGTTCCCGTGTTGATTTCTACTTGCCGCTCAACGCCAAGGTCAAAGTCAGCATCGGTGATAAGGTGTATGCTTCATCCACGGTCATTGCCGAACTGGATCAAGCTGCGTAATTAAATCGCCTAATGCTGAACGAAAAGAAACCGCGCAAATCGCTGTTTAACCCGGACGTTAAACGTCGGGGTATCTACATCCTGCCTAATCTGTTTACGACGGGCGCGTTGTTCGCGGGTTTCTACGCCATTGTGCAGGCCATGAATGGTGCCTACGAGCAGGCGGCGGTTGCAGATCGGAAGAGCGTCGTGTAGGGAAAGAGTGTCTTCGCCTGTG
>CALKUR010000038.1 GCA_937996725.1 uncultured Dechloromonas sp.
TGGACGTAAAGAAAATATTTTGCACTTGATGCAAAACCCGCATTTTGAAATGATGCGCCATGATGTGACTTTTCCGCTCTATGTGGAGGTTGATCGCATTTACAACCTAGCTTGTCCGGCATCGCCTGTGCACTACCAGTTTGACCCGGTGCAAACAACAAAAACCAGTGTTCACGGGGCGATTAACATGTTAGGTTTGGCAAAACGTGTTAAAGCAAGGATTCTGCAGGCATCAACCTCTGAGGTATATGGGGATCCGGAAGTGCACCCACAGCCAGAAGAATACTGGGGTCGGGTTAATCCAATTGGTATACGTAGCTGTTACGACGAAGGCAAGCGCTGTGCTGAGACAGTGTTCTTTGATTACTATCGGCAGCATCAGCTCGAAATTAAAGTGATGCGGATTTTTAACACCTATGGTCCGCGGATGCATCCTAACGATGGGCGTGTAGTCAGCAACTTTATCGTGCAAGCTCTCCAGGGACAGGACATTACGATCTACGGTGATGGGCAGCAGACACGGAGTTTCTGTTATGTCGACGATTTGATTGATGGCATGGTTAGGTTGATGGAGTCGGATCCGGCATTTACGGGCCCTGTGAATATGGGCAATCCAACAGAGTTCACCATGTTGGAACTGGCTGAGCAGGTTTTGAAGATTGTTGGCGGTTCTTCCAAAATGATATTTAAGCCTTTGCCACAAGATGACCCGAAGCAACGTCAACCAAACATTGAGTTGGCAAAAGAGAAGCTGGGGTGGCAGCCCAAGGTGTCGCTAGAAGACGGCCTGAAAGAAACAGTGGCCTATTTCAGAACGCTGTTGGCCCAATGAGCCAGTGACCTCTGTTCGTCGGTTTTTCGGCGCTTCAGCATGGCTTTTCGCTGACCGTTTTTTACGGTTAGGTTTAAGCTTTGCTGTCGGAGTTTTGGTGGCTAGGCATTTTGGGCCTTCAGAGTTTGGCCAGATCACCTTTGTGGTTGCTACAGCAGGCATTTTTGGCAGCTTGTCATCTTTGGGGCTGGACGACCTTGTGCCTAAGGATATGGCACAAAATAAGCTGGCAGGTGTGACGGTTGATGACATGCAGAGAACCACACTGACTATGCGTTTATTCGGTGGGAGCTTGTCATATCTCTTGCTGTTGGTTGTGGTTTGGGCGACGGATCGTTTTGGGTTGCTCTTTTGGCTTGCCTTCATTCTTGGGCCGTATTTTTTGCTGCAGGCTACGGATATATACGAATATAGACTGCGTGTTGAGGGTGGTTTCGGGCAGATTGCCAGAGCAAGAACCCTGGCTTCAATTGGGGCGAGCCTACTCAAGGCGATCATTGTCTGGTGCTCGTTACCGTTGGCCTGGCTCGCCGCAGCAATGACTGCCGAGTTTGGCTTTAATGCACTTTTCTTTAAAAAGATTGCGGCTATGCATGCTGGTTGGGGGCATGGACAGTTTCGAGTGGAGTACGCAAAGCAGCTATTAAGCCGATCCTGGAAGATTGTTCTGGCAGGAATTTTGATGATGGTTCAATCGCGGATTGAGTATTTTCTGGTTGAGCACTTTCTGGGTTGGGATAGCGTCGGGCAGTATGCTGCTGCTTTAAAGGTGGTGGAGCTCTTTGATGTGGTCACAGTAATTCTGGTCACCATCATGCTCCCGGAGTTTGCGCGGAAATATCATGAAGCGCCTGAGCGCACAGTACGCCAGGGGTACTTGATGGGTTGTCTATCGTTTACGCTTTTGATACCCCTCATGGTCGCCGCAATCTGGCTGTTTCCGTTCGCGTATGGAGAGCCGTACGCCCCCGCTTTTGCAGTGCTATCTATTTTCATGCTGCGCCCATTTTTTATTATGGTTAACTCCGTTAGAAATATGATGCTCGTGATTGAGCACAAGTTCTGGTACCCACCGTTTTGTGCTGCTATCGGTGTCGTTGCGTCATTTGGTTTGGGTTGTTATCTCATCCCAACTTTAGGTCTCTGGGGTGCCGTTTTGTCTGCGGTGCTTAGTTTGTTTGCATCCACTTTTTTGGCGGATTTGATAGCGAACCGAAGAAACTTATTCAGATTTTTGACATGCTGGCGAGAAATAAAACCGCTTTACCGGGAGCTGCGTGGTGTTTAAACGCTACTTAGACTCGGTGTGTGTGCGTTATCCGGGCGTAATGGCGCGATTGATGGGGGAGTGGCCACTAAGGCCAATACGGTACTTATACGAGGGCGAGCCTAAGGAGCTCGCTGAATCCTTGTGCAATAAAGCGATTCCCTGCAATGTCTATCAAGTTTGGACTCATTCGGTTCTAGGGAAATCACATTCTGAGCGTCTGGCAGAGTTTATACACTTAAATCCAGAATATCGGTTTTGGTTGTACGATGCCGATCAGATGGATGCCTATATGCAGGAACATTATGCGGATCACCCCGTTTATAGTGTCTACATAAACGCCCAATATGGCCCAGTAAAGACGGACATCTGGCGCTACTGCATTCTGTTTGAACGCGGTGGCTTCTATTTTGATATCAACAAAATGGTTGAGGTGCCGTTGAGCACTATTGTTCAGCCTGCCGATACGGCTGTTGTTAGTTATGAAAAGAACTTATTACCTGCTGGTTTCGTTAAAGGTCCAGAATGTTTAGCGCACCCAGACAGGCTGGTGCTTAATTGGGGGTTTGGGTTTGCGAAAGGGCATCCTATCTTGGCAGCCATCCTAGAGAATATAGTGGCCGATTACCCGGCCTATAAAGGTGTACGATTTCCGAATGTCAAAGAGGCAATCCTGAATCTGACTGGGCCCCATCAGCTCACCAAAACGATACACCAAATGACCTTAAAAAGGCCCCCGATGATTAGAGAAGCGGGCGTCGATTTTTATGGGCATGGTAACCCTAATATTCATAGATCATGGGTTCGGTATGCAGCTCAGCCTTCCTATGCGCGTGAAGCAAGTGGAGTCATTGTTAAATAAGATGAAGGTTTTTGTATATTTTCATGATGCGGCATTGACCCATTCTCGATATTTGCTTGAGGCTTTTGCTGCGCATCCTCGTGTGAGTTCACTCACGGTTGGTTACCCAGATGGTCGCGGTGCTGATATTATTTTTTCAGCGGGGAGTGCTGACACAAACAAACCAGTCAATTATCAAATGGTCGGCTTGAAGAGTGGGCGTTTGAGAGCAAAGTGGGCGCGCTTTTCTGCGTTGATGGGAGCCATTCGTGATGCCCAACCAGATTACGTCATTGTGTTGGATGAAGCGCTTTATCCAAATACCTTGCTAGCTGGTTTGGCGGTAAGGCTCTTAAAGCTGGATGTGCCAGTAGTGTTTTACGGATTTGAAAACATTCACCAATCGCCGCCCTGGGATTGGTTATTTGAAAATGGTTACAAGGCTTTTTGGCCTTTTCTGCGCAAAACCCTGCGTTACTACGTGTCGGACCGTGGCTTGCAACCTATACGTCGTCACCTTATCTCAGGCGGCTTGGTTTCTTACAGCGAGTGCGAGGCCATTGTGCATCAAGCTGGTTGGCATACCCCGATGCGCGAACAATGGTGGGGCGTTGATACTGGTTTGTTCATAGCGGCTGCTCACAAACGTGTTGGGCGACCAGAGAGTTGGAACGCGCTGGATTCCCAACGGGTCATTGGTTTTGTGGGTCGTTTTGTGCCTGAAAAGGGTGTGGTTGATCTTTTGCAGGCGCTGGCGATGCTTGGCCCGGATTTCTTGCTGGTATGTGTTGGTGGCGGTCCTCAAGAAGCAGCGCTGTGGCAAGCTGCACAAGGATTGGGGGTAGACCAACAGCTGCGTATTTTGCCGCCGATGCCGGCATCGGCTCTGGCGGAGCATATTGCGGCGATGGATGTCTTGGCGTTACCGTCTCACACCGAGCAGTTCTGGAAAGAGCAGTACGGTCGTGTGCTGGTGGAGGCTATGGCGGCTGGGGTGCCGGTCATTGGATCTGATTCCGGGGCGATCCCCTATGTCATTAGCGATGCGCAGCGTACCTTTGTCGAAAAAGATATTGCTGGTATCTGCAGTGCTGTGAAGGTGGCTTTAGCGATGTCAAGGGAAGAGCGTGCGCAACTACAGGTTCGTGCGCAGCGTGGCGATGTCTCTGCATTTGCCGATGGCTATATACGTTTTTACGACGAATTACGGGACAAATGCTGAAGCGGCTAAAAGATCGTTATGAAAGGCGCAACCCAGTTGCGCTGGTCTGGATGGCTTTTTCTGATGCTCTTGGTTGGGTAGCTGCCAAATTATGGCCTGTTAACCGAGCGTCTAAATCATGTGTCATTAGGAAGGTTCTGTTGGTAAATCCGGCCCATCTGGGGGATGTGGTCATATCAACCGCAGCAATTCGCCGCTTGAAAGAAGCAAACCCCGAGATCCATATTGGATTTGTAGCGGGTTCCTGGGCAAAGGTTGTTCTTGAACAGCATCCGGGGGTTGATCAGGCATACGTGGTTGATCATTGGAAGCTGAATCGTTCAAACCAGCCAAAGATTCGTAAAATTTGGCGTTATGCACAGACGTGGTTAAAGGCTCGGCGGATGATCAAAGACGTGGGCTACGATGCGGGTATTCTTTTAAATAGTTACGCACCCAATTTTGCATCTTTACTCTGGTTTTCTAGAATTCCAGTACGCGCTGGTTTTGTGAGTGCGGGCTTGAGTACGTTGCTGACTGATGTGTTGCCAAAGCCACTCTCGATAGAGAGTGAGCAGGCCATACAGCTTAAGTTGCTTGATCGCGTGGGGTTTTGTGGTACGAGCCGGGGTTGGTTGGAAGTGCCTCAAGGCGCTAGATTACCGTTGCTATTGAGTGATGCGCCCCAGGCTTATGCGGTGCTTCATCCAGGGACGGGCAACCCTGCAAAATCATGGCTGTTAGACCAATGGGTTATGCTGGCTCAGGATTTTTTAGCAAAGAATGTACAAGTTGTTATTACTGGCTATGGTACAGCTGAAAGACAGATTGCTGCCGAGATTGAAGGCCAGGCGGATTGCATTAACATGGTAGGCCAATTGACCTGGGAGGAATGGCTTTTGACCCTATCTAAAGCTTCTCTTGTCGTAGGGTTAGATTCTGCTGTGGGGCATATTTGCGCTGCGCTTGGTAGGCCGTTCGTCGGTATTTATTCAGGTGTGGGTGTTGTGTCTCGTTGGGAACCACAGGGGCTACATATAAAAGTGTTGACACGCTCGGTGCCTTGCTCGCCGTGCCATACGCGGCCCTGTAGAGAGCGGCCCTGCATTACAACAATCACAGCTACGGATGTTGCGTTAGCGTCGGGGCAGTTTCTGTGAAGCGTATTCTGTTTATACGGCTAAGTGCCCTAGGCGATGTGATTCAGGCTGCGGCTGCTTTAAAGTTATTTCGCGATGCGCGTCCCAGTGTGGTAGTTGATTGGGCGCTAGATCGTAGTTTGGTGCCATTAGTAGAGTGCTTTAATGTGGCAGATCGGGTTGTTCCGATTGATGCCAATAGCCTGTTTTCCGGGTCGTTGATGAGTCGTTTGTGTAGTTTAGGGCGCGAGATTCGTAAGCTTTACCGGCTGGG
>CALKUR010000039.1 GCA_937996725.1 uncultured Dechloromonas sp.
TGATGTCGATCAACCCGGAAGTCGATTCCGACATTCCCGCCCTGATCGGCGCCTCAGCCGCGCTGGCATTGTCGGGTATTCCGTTCAACGGCCCGGTCGGCGCCGCACGCGTTGGCTACATTGATGGTCAGTACGTCGTTAACCCGACCACGACCCAGATGAAGTCTTCGAAGATGGATCTCGTCGTGTCGGGTACCGAAGCCGCCGTGCTGATGGTGGAATCCGAAGCCCAGATGCTGCCCGAAGACGTGATGCTCGGCGGTGTGGTGTTCGGTCACGAACAGCAACAGGCCGTTATCCAGATGATCAATCGTCTGGTCGAAGCCGCCGGTAAGCCGGAGTGGGATTGGCAGCCGGCGCCGAAGGACGAAGCGCTGATCGACATGGTCACCACTTTCGCCAAGCCGCGCCTCGAAGCGGCCTACAACGAAACCAGCAAGCAGGTTCGTAGCCAGCAGCTGAAGAACATCTACGCCGACACCGAAGCAGAATTCGTTAAGGACGACGGTAAAGTCGACGGCAACACCATCGGCAACATTCTGTTCGACCTCGAAGCCGCCATCGTGCGTGGCCGCATCCTGTCGGGTGCACCGCGTATCGACGGTCGCGACACCCGCACCGTGCGCCCGATCGAAATCAGCAACGGTGTCCTGCCGCGCACCCACGGTTCGGCCCTGTTCACCCGTGGCGAAACCCAGGCGCTGGTCGTCGCCACGCTGGGCACCGGCCGCGATGAGCAGATCATCGACGCGCTGATGGGCGAGTACAAAGACCGCTTCCTGTTCCACTACAACATGCCTCCGTACGCCACCGGCGAATGCGGTCGTATGGGCGGCACCAAGCGTCGCGAACTGGGTCACGGCCGTCTGGCCAAGCGTGCCCTGGTGCCGGTGCTGCCGTCGCCGGAAGAGTTCAGCTACACCATGCGTGTCGTTTCGGAAATTACCGAATCGAACGGTTCGTCGTCGATGGCCTCTGTCTGTGGCGGCTGTCTGGCCATGATGGACGCCGGTGTGCCACTGAAGGATCACGTCGCCGGTATCGCCATGGGTCTGATCAAAGACGGCGGTCGTTTCGCCGTGCTGACCGACATCCTGGGTGACGAAGATCACCTGGGCGACATGGACTTCAAAGTCGCCGGTACCGAAAACGGTATCACCGCGCTGCAAATGGATATCAAGATCCAGGGCATCACTAAGGAAATCATGCAGGTGGCACTGGCCCAGGCCCGTGAAGCCCGTCTGCATATCCTCAGCCTGATGAAGGGCGCCATGGGCGAAGCCCGTACGGAAGTCTCGACCTTTGCACCGCGTCTGTACACCATGAAGATCAACCCGGAGAAGATCCGTGACGTGATCGGTAAGGGCGGCGCCGTCATCCGCGCGCTGACCGAAGAAACCGGCACCACGATCGACATCCAGGACGACGGTACGATCACCATCGCCTCGACCAGTGGCGAAGCCGCTGAGCTGGCCCGTGCCCGTATCCAGGCCATTACGGCTGAAGCCGAAGTCGGCGCCATCTACGAAGGCACCGTGCTGAAGCTGCTGGACTTTGGCGCCATCGTCAATGTTCTGCCGGGTAAAGACGGTCTGCTGCACATCTCGCAAATCGCCAACGAGCGTGTCGAGAAGGTCGGCGACTATCTGCAAGAAGGCCAGAAGGTTCGCGTCAAGGTTCTGGAAACCGACGACCGCGGCCGCATCAAGCTGTCGATGAAGGCGCTGCTCGACGCCGCACCGCCGGCTGCCTAAGGCACAAAGGGAAGGGCGGCTACGCTGCCCGACCTGTAGTAACAAAAAAGGCCAGTCAAACGACTGGCCTTTTGCTTTGGTTTTGCCTAAGTTACTTGGCGACCTGTTTTTCGCGCAGTTCTTCCAGCGTTTTGCAATCAATGCACAGTGTGGCGGTCGGGCGTGCTTCCAGGCGTTGGATACCGATCTCGATACCGCACTTATCGCAGAAGCCGTAGTCGTCGGCGCGGATGCGGGCCAGCGTGCCTTCGATCTTCTTGATCAGCTTGCGCTCGCGGTCGCGGTTGCGCAGTTCCAGGGCCATATCGGTTTCCTGGCTGGCGCGGTCGTTGGGGTCGGCAAAAACGGTTTGCTCGTCTTGCATGGTGTGCACCGTGCGCTCGATATCGGCCAGCAGTTCGCTGCGCAGACGATTGAGGATTTCGGCAAAGTGGGCAAGTTGTTCTTTGCCCATGTAGATCTCGCCTTTCTTGGCGACATACGGTTTAAAGTTGGCGGCGTTCGGTACGGCTTTAGCGGGTGCAGGCTTCACAGTGACTTTATTCTTAGGGGTTGCAGCTGGCGCTTTTGCCGGGGCCTTCGCCACCGGCTTAGCGGTCGGTTTGCTCACCGGGGCGGGGCTCTTCTTGGGAGCACTCGTCTTTGCGGGAGCTTTGGCAGCCGGTTTTTTGGCCGGGGTTTTGGCCACTACCTTGGCTGGCGTTTTGGCCGGCGCTTTAGCAGCCGGTTTCTTCGCGGCCGCTACTTTAACAGAGGTCTTGGCTGGCGTCTTCACTGTTTTGCCGACGACCTTTTTAACGGCCTTGACGACGGCTTTGGCAACGCTTTTAACCGTGGTTTTTACAGGGGATTTGACCGGTGTTTTTGCCTTGGTCTTGGCGGCATGCTTAGCGGTTTTAGGTGCGGCCTTGGTGGTTTTGGTCGTTGCCATAAATGTGTGGAGAGGTGAGCCGATTAAACCTTAGACTTTATCACAGACATTTGCCTATTTTCATACTATGGCACCGACAAAATACATGTCATGTTCCTGTCATTTTGCGTTGCAGCACAAGGATTTAGCCTATGATGTACCAATCGATGAAGCACCTCTAGGAGAATCGCCATGAGCAAAAAATTACGCGTCAATATCGAGCTGGAAATGACCGTTCCTGACGACTGGCAGATCGCCGAAACAGACGATGGCATCGGTGTCCTCAAAATGTCCGATGGCAAGTTTCTCGACCTGACCTTTGAACCCATGGTCGCCGCCGATCTCTCCGGTGCATGGAACAACGACGTCAGCGAAGACTTCATGAACGAGCTGCTCGACATGGTCGAGGCCGAGTCGGTGTCTTACGAACTCAAGCAAGTCCTTAACTAAGGCTGTCAACGCTTCGTGCTGTTGCTGGAGTGCACGTACGCGGCTTTGCCCGGGGTCTTTCATAGCCCGGTAGGCCCGGTTGCCCGCTGGTCGGTAAGGCATGCCTGGCTCAATACCGATCTCGCCAAGGCACTAGGGCTCGATCCGGCACTGCTCGCGTCACCGGCTGGGCTGCAAGTGCTAGCCGGGTGCAAACCACCACCCGGGCAACAGCCCATCGCCCAAGCGTATGCCGGGCATCAATTCGGCAACTTTACCGTGCTGGGTGACGGACGGGCGCTCCTGCTCGGTGAACTGATCACGCCAGACCACCGGCGCGTCGACATTCAACTCAAAGGCTCAGGCGCCACGCCGTATTCGCGGCGGGGCGATGGTCTGGCGGCTTTGGCCCCCATGTTGCGCGAATACCTCATCAGTGAATCTATGTACGCCCTGGGTGTGCCCACCACGCGTAGCCTGGCCGTTGTTGCCACGGATGAAATCGTTTACCGCGAACGACCCGCCTCTGGCGCCGTGCTTACGCGCGTGGCCAGCAGCCATATCCGGGTCGGCACTTTCCAGTACGCCGCCATGCAGGGGGATGAAGCCCTCAAAGCATTGGCCGACTACACCATTGCACGACACGACCCCGATCTACAAGGCACAGCCCATCCTTACCTTGGGCTGCTCAATCGCGTCATCGAGCGCCAAGCCAAACTCATTGCCCAATGGATGCTGCTGGGCTTCGTACATGGCGTGATGAATACCGACAATGTCAGCATCGCCGGCGAAACCATCGACTACGGGCCCTGTGCCTTTATGGATGCCTACGATCCTGCCACCGTATTCAGTTCCATCGACCGGCAGGGCCGCTACGCCTACGGCAACCAGCCGGCCATCGGCCACTGGAACCTATGCCGCTTTGCCGAAAGCCTGCTGCCACTGCTCGGTACCGATGAAAGCAAGGCGCTGGAACAGGCGCAAACCGCTATCAACCGCTACGCCGAACACTACGACACCGCTTGGCGCACTGGCCTCGCCAATAAACTCGGCTTTAGCCAGCGCTCAGAAGACATCGACCAACTCGGTGAAGACTTCCTACAACTTCTGCAAAGTACTGGCACCGATTTCACCAACAGCTTCCGCGCCTTAATGAATCAAAGCCTCAGCGATTCATCCTTCGCGCCCTGGCTAGAGCGCTGGTACAGCCTGATCAACCAGCAACCCGGTGGCATGCCAACCGCCCTGGAACGTATGACGCAAGTAAACCCCGTCATCACCCCCAGAAACCACCTCGTGCAGGCCGCACTCGATGCGGCAGAGCAGGGCGACACCGCACCTTTCGATACGCTCCTTGAGATCCTCAAAACCCCTTACGACCGCAAGCACGAGGGTACCGCCTATGCTGAACCACCTGAGTCAGGTTCGAGGCCATACGTAACGTACTGCGGTACCTGATTTAGAATGGGCACATCCACCAATATGAACGAACACACCATGCGCACTTGCCTCATCATTCTTGCCGCCGCTCTACTGAGCGGCTGTGGCACGACCGATTACCAGAAGAACATCGCTTCACCCTATCTGGGTTGCACTACCGAAGACATCGTCATCGTCGATAGCGCCGGGGGCTGGATGACCGCGCAAGAAGGCTGGGTAGCCGAATGCCGGGGCAAAGCTGTGATGTGCGTCGAATCCCGCGATAGCGGCGGCGGTTGTAACTACATCAAGCCGCCCAAGTAAGCCAAGGGTTTAGCCTCTCCAGCTGCCGCCATGGACGCATTTCTAAAAGCCGCCATTGAAGAAGCCCGCCAGGGTCTGGCCGAAGGCGGTATTCCGATTGGCTCAGTGCTCGTCCACAACGGCAAGATCATCGGCCGCGGCCATAACCGCCGTGTGCAACAGGGTAGCGCCATCCTGCATGGCGAGATGGATGCCCTGGAAAACGCCGGCCGCTTACCGGCCAGCGTTTATAAAGAATCCGTGCTGTACACCACCTTGTCCCCGTGCTCTATGTGCACCGGCGCGATTCTGCTTTATGGCATCCCCAAGGTCGTGGTCGGCGAGAACCAGACCTTTATGGGCGAAGAAGAACTTCTGCGTTCCCGTGGCGTCACTGTTGATGTCGTGCAAGAACCAGACTGCATTACACTCATGCAAAGCTTTATCGCCGCCAAGCCCCAACTCTGGAACGAAGATATTGGCGTTTAATAGCGGCGTCTAACCTAACGCCAGCAATTTACGGGTTCAGCAGGTTCGGTGGCCGCTGGCCGGCCAACCCCACCAACAAATTATCAATCGCCAGATTCATCATCGCGTAGCGCGTGGCTCGCGTCGCGCTGCCAATATGCGGTGTGAGCAACACATTAGAGAGCTCTAAGAACTGGGGATCCAAATTTGGCTCGTTCTCAAATACGTCCAAGGCAGCTCCAGCAATGATTTGGTTTTGCAAGGCAAATAGCAGATCCGATTCATTGACGACACTTCCGCGAGCAACATTGATCAAGTAGGACGAGGGACCTAAAGCATCGAGTACCTCTTTATGAATCATGCGTTCAGTTTCTTTGCCACCAGGACAGCACAGGATCAACACATCACTCCATTTTGCCAGCTCGACTAAGGAAGAAATGTACGGGTAGGGCAGGTGCTTGTCGCGCGGACCATGGTAAGCAATCTTTACCTTAAAAGCCTTAAGGCGATCTGCTAACTCTTGACCAATTCTGCCCATGCCCACAATACCGATTGTTTTGCCCGCCAAGGAGGTTGTAAACGGAAATACTCCATTGACCCAATGTTTTTTGCTAACAAATTCATGCGCCCTAGGAATTTGGC
>CALKUR010000040.1 GCA_937996725.1 uncultured Dechloromonas sp.
CCCAGGAACAGGCTTTCATCGACAAGACCCTGATCGACCTCGATGGTACCGATAACAAGGCACGCCTGGGTGCCAATGCACTGCTGGCCGTGTCGATGGCTGTGGCCAAGGCTGCTGCCGAAGAAGCCGGCCTGCCGCTGTACCGTTACTTCGGTGGTGCCGGTCAGATGTCGCTGCCGGTACCGATGATGAACATCATCAACGGTGGTGAGCACGCCAACAACAGCCTGGACATTCAAGAGTTCATGATCATTCCGGTGGGCGTGAATTCGTTCCGCGAAGCCCTGCGTTGCGGCGCTGAAATTTTCCATGCGCTGAAGAAGCTGCTGGATAAGGCCGGTCACTCGACCGCCGTGGGTGACGAGGGCGGCTTTGCCCCGAATCTGGGTAGCCATGCCGAAGCGCTGGAAGTGATCATGCAAGCCATCCAGAACGCCGGTTATGTACCGGGCAAAGATGTGCTGCTGGCGCTGGACTGCGCCGCGTCGGAGTTCTACAAGGACGGTAAGTACCAGTTGTCGGGTGAAAACCTGCAGCTGAGCTCGGCTCAGTTCGTGGATTACCTGGCGACCCTGGTCGACAAGTTCCCGATCGTGTCGATCGAAGACGGTATGGCCGAAGGCGACTGGGACGGCTGGAAGCTGCTGACCGATCGCCTGGGCAAGAAAGTCCAGATCGTCGGCGATGACCTGTTCGTGACCAATACCAAGATCCTGAAGGAAGGTATCCAGAAGGGTATCGCCAACTCGATCCTGATCAAGATCAACCAGATCGGTACGCTGAGCGAAACCTTCGCCGCCATCGAGATGGCCAAGCGCGCCGGTTACACCGCCGTGATTTCGCACCGCTCGGGCGAGACCGAAGATTCGACGATCTCGGATATCGCTGTTGGCCTCAACGCCGGCCAGATCAAGACCGGTTCGCTGTCGCGTTCGGATCGTATCGCCAAGTACAACCAGCTGCTGCGTATTGAAGAAGATCTGGGCGATACCGCGACGTACCCGGGTCGTGACGCGTTCTATAACCTGCGTTAATTACTGACGTCGTTGTTCGCACGCATGCGTCCTTCAACTGCCATCTTGCTTGGCCTGGCCGTGGTGATTCAGTACCCGCTTTGGCTGGGCAAGGGTGGCTGGCTGAAGGTATGGGACAGCGACCGTCAGTTGCGCCAGCAACGTGAGACCAATCGCCAGCTGGAACTGCGCAACGCCGGCCTCGAAGCCGAAACCCGTAACCTCAAAGCCGGTCTGGAAGCCGTGGAAGAGCGTGCCCGCTACGAGCTGGGCATGATCAAGGCCGACGAAGTGTTCTATCAGCTGCCGAAGCGCTCGGCGGCCACCCCGACAGAAAGCAAGGAATCGCAATGAGCGGACTCATTCATCGCAACACCGTGGTCACCCTCGATTACAACGTGACCGACTCCGATGGTCAGGTGGTGGACGATGGTCGTAATCCGATCCGCTATCTGCATGGCGGTTACGGCGATATCTTCGATCGCATCGAAGAGACGCTGGAAGGCAAGCGCGTCGGTGATTCGGTAACGATCAAGCTGCAACCGGAAGAAGCCTACGGCGATTACGATCCGGAGATGGTGCAAATCGAAGAAGCCTCGCGCTTCCCGAAAGAAACCAAGATCGGTATGCAGTTCGAGGGTGCGCCTGAAGGTGCGGACGAAGACGATATCGTGATTTACCGCGTGACCGATATTGCCGACGGCAAAGTGGTGCTCGATGGCAATCATCCGCTGGCCGGTATGTCGCTGGTGTTTACCTGTACGGTGCGCGATGTGCGTCCGGCAACGCCGGATGAAGTGGAAGAAGAGTCGGTTGCCGATGATGACGACGGCGAGGGCGCAGCCCCGGTCGTTATCCACTAAGTCTACTGAGGCTTCGGATCGCCGGCGGCTTTATCAGTCTGAGCCGGTTCGTCCAGGCTCAGCGGCGGCCATGGGAATGACTCGAATTTGAATTCGGTGCGGCGTACCGGGTCATCACCCGCTTTGCTATTGCGCTCGATACGGACCTGGACCCAACCCTGTTGTAGCGCGCCGTAGGTGCTGACCCGCGTGAAGTTTTGATACGGCAGGTTGTTCGCCGGATTGATGAGCGGGTGGTCGATGCGATGGACGCCGCCACCGCCGTGCACCAGCAGCACCTGCCCCGGGAAAGTTTCCGTTTCCGACTTGAGCAGATTCAGTAGCGGTACATAGCCGCGCGATGGCTCGGACACGCCAGGTTGATCAAACTCCGGGTCACCGTACATCACGATCACGAGCATATGGATCTCGCTGGCGCGGGCTTTGGCAAAGGCATCGCTCAACCAGGCCAGATCGGCAGTGCTGCGGTCGTTGAATTCCTGACCGGCTTCGTTCTTGTTGCCCCAGCGATTGTTGTCACCGGTAATACTCAAGGTTACGAATAGTGCCGGGCCAGTTTGCCAGCGCATAAGTTCGGCATACTGCGCCTGACGTTCAAGCGGCAGGCTGGGGTCGCCCAGGCTACGGTCACTCTGGTAGTACGTTTTACGCAGTAGGTTCAAACGCTCTTCAGGCACGAACTTGCTACAGAGCAGCCAGTCGGCATCGCCCGGCACGTAGACCGTGGGCAAGGGTGCTTTGGCAAGTACCGGATAGGCGGCAAGGAGGAACTGATCCTGGCAGCCTTGTTCCACGGGTTTGAGTCCGCCGGTAAAGATGGCCAGCGCTTCGTTCTTCTGCGCCATGTCGTCGAGCATGCCCTTGAGGTAGCCTTGATGCTCCGGCGTCATGTAGACGTCGCCGAACAGCGCAAAGCTCAGACTGGCACCGTGCGCGCTGGCGATCAGGCATAGGCCGGCCAGAATGACGGTCAACTTTGTTCGGACAATGGTGGGGCGATGAAACATGGTTTCAGCTCCGGGCTTTGTTCTTCAGTTGATATAGGATATCAAGCGCCTGGCGCGGTGTCAGGCTGTCCGGATCGACCGTGGTGAGTTCGGCGACGACCGGGTGGGTTTCGTGGGTGTGCTCGGGTTCGGCAACCGCCGTATCGGGTGCATCGAAGAAGTCGTTCTGTGCGTCACTATCGGTGGGTTGGTGGCGCACCGATTGGGCTTCGAGCTCCAGTAGCGTGCGACGCGCATCTCGCACCACGACCGAGGGAATGCCTGCCAGTGAGGCGACTTCGATGCCGTAACTCTGGTTGGCGGGGCCCGCTTGTACGCGATGCATGAAAACGATGCGGTCGTGATGTTCGACGGCATCGAGATGCACGTTCTCGAGTTGTTTGAATTTTTCACTCAGGCGGGTGAGCTCGAAATAGTGCGTGGCAAACAGCGTCAGCGATTTGTTCTGGCGCAGCATTTGCTTCAACACGGCCGAGGCGAGCGCCAGGCCATCGAACGTGGAGGTGCCGCGACCGATTTCATCCATGAG
>CALKUR010000041.1 GCA_937996725.1 uncultured Dechloromonas sp.
TTATTGGGAACACCAAGGCCGTCTGGCAAACCGAGACTATCAGGTCGACGAGTTAATTGATGGTAGCTGCTAAAGAGATTATTTTGGTGGCGGCTGGCGGGCATGGCCGAGTGGTGATTGATGCCCTGCTAGCTAGCGGTACTCGTATTCGCGGCCTGGTTGACCCAGCTTTGGGAGCCGGCAGTTCGGTGATGGGCGCAGTGGTGCTCGGTGGTGACGAGGTGCTGGACAGGGTGGAATCGAGTCAGTGCTGGCTCGTCAACGGGCTAGGGGCCAATCCCTCGACGGTGGCGCGTGCTAATGTGCACCGGTGCCTAGTGGCTCGTGGCTTCCGTTTCGCCACGGTTATCCATCCCTCGGCTGTTGTGGGACGCGAATCAATGCTAGGTAAAGGCTGTCAGATCATGGCCAGGGTCGTTGTGCAATGCGGCGCGCGGATCGGGCGCAATGTGGTGGTAAATACTGCTGCCTCCCTTGATCATGACGCCATCGTTGGTGATGACGCCTTTATTGCCCCCGGTGCAATTCTCTGCGGCAACGTAGAGCTGGGGGAGGGCGCATTCGTGGGTGCAGGTGCCATTCTCCTACCTGGGGTGCGCGTAGGTGCGGGAGCTGTAATCGCTGCCGGAGCCTTGGTGCGCAGTGACGTCCCCGCTGGCAAGGTATACGCCGGGGCACCTGCCCGAGAACAAATGAAGCCTTGAAATGAAAGATTGGAAGCAGGTGCTTATTGAGCCGGACTTAACGTTGCGGGATGCACTCGCACGAATTGATGCATCCGGCATCCAACTGGCGGTAGTAATCGATGACCATGGCCGCTTGATGGGGCTGCTCAGCGACGGCGATGTGCGTCGTGCTCTGCTGCGTGGTGTGGACTTGTCGATCCGTGTGGCTGAAGTGATGAATCCGAACCCAGTGGTGGCTAATCCAGGGCGATCGCGCCAGGAATTGCTTGCGGTCATGCGCAGCAAGGTGCTTCACCATATCCCCATCGTCGACGCTGAACGCATAGTGACGGGCCTGGCGACGCTGGACGAACTCGCGGGCATTGTCCAGCACAGCAACTGGGTTGTCCTGATGGCCGGAGGCTTAGGTGCTCGGCTACGTCCGCTGACAGAGAACTGCCCCAAGCCTATGCTGCAGGTCGGCGGTAAGCCCATTCTCGAAAACATCCTTGAGGCGTTTGTTGATCAAGGATTTTGCAACTTTTTCATTTCAGTCAACTACATGGCCGAGACCATCGTCGATTATTTCGGGGATGGTTCGCGCTGGGGTGTCTCGATCAGTTATTTGAATGAAGACAAACGTCTGGGGACTGCGGGCGCGCTGTCCCTGCTTCCGTCCCTGCCGCAAGAGCCGTTCTTCGTGATGAATGGCGACTTGCTGACAAAGATCCGCTTCGACGCAATGCTTCAGTTCCACAAGGAGCACAAAGCAGCTGCCACCATGGCGGTGCGGGAATATGACTTCCAAGTCCCGTATGGCGTGGTGAGGATGAAAGGTGCCCGTATCGAGGGCATTGATGAAAAGCCTGTGCACAAGTTCTTCGTGAATGCGGGCATATACGTGCTTTCCCCAGAGCTCATGAACCATGTGCCCAGCGATCAGTACCTAGATATGCCTAATTTGTTTGAGGAGGGAACCGCGGCGGGAAAGGTTGCCGCAGCTTTCCCGTTGAGGGAGTACTGGCTTGACATTGGGCGTCTCGAAGAGTTCGAAAAGGCGCAAAGCGAGTGGGGAACTTTATGATCCAGTGCAAGTCCGTTCTGGCCGTTATCACCGCCCGTGGTGGCTCCAAGGGTGTTCCGCGTAAGAATGTCCGGCTGGTTGGCGGTAAGCCATTGATTGCCTACAGCATTGAGGCCGCCCGGGCTGCTTCTTGCGTGGACCGCGTGATTCTTTCCACCGATGATGCAGAAATCGCCGAAATAGCAGTCCACTATGGCTGTGAAGTGCCCTTTATGCGTTCGCCGGAGTTAGCAACTGACGAAGCAGCCAGCGTTGACGTCATCTTAGATGCGCTAGTTCGTTGCCCGGGTTATGACTATTTTGTCCTCCTGCAACCTACCAGCCCCCTGCGCACGGCCGCAGATATTGATGCCTGCGCAACGGCTTGCCTAGCAGCAGAAGCGCCCGTTTGCGTGAGCGTCAATGAGGTAAGCGAAAGTCCATTTTGGATGTACAGAGTCGGTCATGGCCAAACACTCTCCTCTGTTTTGCCGAGCAGTGCGGAAACTAGGCGCCAAGATCTTGAAAAAATCTATAGCTTGAACGGTGCAGTGTACTTTGCCAACTGTACGTTATTCGCTGAGAGTAAAACTTTCCTTGGTCCGTCAACCATAGCCCACATTATGCCTCCGGAGCGTTCGGTGGATTTGGACACCTTGGCCGACTTTAAATATCTCGAGTTTTTGATTGGAGAAACCCCAAATGTATCGATACCCTAAGCACCGCGAATTCGACCCTGCACCGTATCTCAAAGAACCTGCGGGAGAAGAGACAAAGTATGGGCTGCCCCATCAGGTCGCTTACTGTACTCGATGCGTCATCTCGAACCAGCGCCCGAACTCAGCTGTCGAATATGGCCATACCAAAGACAGCAAAAAGAAGACGATCCATTTCGACGAACACGGCGTGTGCGATGCCTGTCGTATGGCCGAGCAGAAGCAGAAGACCATCGACTGGAGCGAACGTGAGCGTCAACTCCGCGATCTCTGCGACCGCTATCGTAGCAATGATGGCTCCTACGACTGTGTCGTTCCGGGGTCCGGAGGCAAAGACAGTTTCTATGCGGCGCATATGTTACGTACCAAGTATGGAATGCATCCTCTTACTGTGACTTGGGCGCCCCACATCTACACAGATTGGGGCTGGAAGAACTTTCAAAGCTGGATTCATGCTGGCTTTGATAACTTCCTGTGCACCCCCAATGGGCGTATTCACAGGCTGATCACCAGATTAGCGGTAGAAAATCTTTTTCACCCATTCCAGCCATTCATGTTTGGGCAAAAAGCGCTTGCTCCAAAAATGGCCTTGCTGCACAAGATTCCACTGGTCTTTTATGGTGAGAACGAAGCAGAATACGGCAACCCAATCGCCGACACGCAGAGCGCCAAGCGCGATTGGTCGTATTTCACAGCGGCCGATAAGTCTCAAATCTACCTTGGTGGCACATCGCTAACCGACCTTAAGAACCATTTTGGTGTTGAGGATTACGAACTTAACCCCTACCTGCCGGCCGATCCTCACCAGATCGAGGAGCAAAAGGTCGAGGTGCACTATCTCGGCTATTACCTCAAGTGGCATCCACAGAGCTGTTATTACTACTCTGTGGAGCACGGTGGCTTCCAAGCCTCGCCGGAACGTACGCCCGGCACTTACAGCAAGTACAACAGCATTGATGACAGAATCGATGATTTCCATTACTACACCACTTTTATCAAGTTTGGTATCGGGCGCGCGACGTATGATGCAGCGCAGGAAATTCGTTCCGGTGATATCACTCGCGAGGAGGGTGTAGCACTGGCTCGCCGCTTCGACGGCGAGTTTCCGTCGCGCTTCGCCGATGAGATCTTTAAATATCTCAGCATCCCGGCGAATGAATTCCCTGAAGCCTCAAAGATGTTCGAACAGCCGAACATGGACATGGGCTACTTCATGAACCTGGCTGATTCATTCCGGTCACCCCACCTCTGGCGCCTGGATAACGGGGTATGGAAATTGCGCCACACCGTATGGGGCAACGAGAGCTAGGCATGGCCAACATCCGCATCATCCCGCGCCTCGACATCAAGGGGCCAAACCTGATCAAGGGGATTCATCTTGAAGGGTTACGTGTGGTTGGTGATCCTCAAGAGTTTGCTCATCGCTACTATGCAGCGGGCGCGGACGAATTGATTTACATGGACATCGTTGCAAGCCTGTATGGGCGCAACAGCCTCACGGAGATTGTGCGCCGTACCGCCCAGGATGTGTTTATTCCACTTACGGTAGGGGGAGGCATCCGCTCGACCGATGATGTGAGGGAGATGCTCCGTGCCGGTGCCGACAAGGTGGCAATTAACACTGCCGCGATAAAGCGCCCAGAACTGATCAGCGAAATCTCGCGTCGCTTTGGTAGTCAGTGCTGCGTTGTCTCAGTGGAGGCGAAGCGGAGGCCCGAAGGTGGTTGGGAAGCCTATGTGGATAACGGTCGTGAGCGCACCGGGTTAGATGTGATCAGCTGGGTGCAGCAGGCGGAGCATCTTGGTGCGGGCGAACTCTTGGTTACATCGGTGGATCAGGAGGGGACCAAACGAGGGTTTGATGTCGAATTGCTCAAGGCAGTAACAGCCGCAGTGCACTTGCCGGTAATCGCTAGCGGTGGCATGGGAAATCAAGAGCACTTTAACGCTGCGGTTCAGAGGGGTGGGGTGGATGCTGTGGCCATCGCCGATGTTTTTCACTATAACCGGATGAGCATTGGCGAAGTGCGTCAAGAAGCCTTAGCCGCCAACATACA
>CALKUR010000042.1 GCA_937996725.1 uncultured Dechloromonas sp.
GAAAGATCAACGGACTCATAATCCGTCCGTATGATCAAAGTTTCATGACGCGCTCACGTTCCGATAGAACATGAGCTTTGATGCGCTCCCCATGCTCTCGTGCGCACGTGATCTCTTCTGGGTTCACGGCGGCATCGGTTTTCTGGAGACGGAGTACGTCGCCACTCGCGCCATATTCTGGCAACCAGGAAGCCCAGAAGAAACCCTGTCGCTCCAGTACCGGGATCGCACCGAGAGCATTGATCTGATCCAGCGGTAGATCCAGGTGGAACACTTCAATGCCCTTCGCGACCAACTCGGTCAGCAATGCTTCCGTTCTTTCGGCAATATCGTTACCGATGGTGCCGATGATAATCTGAGCGAATTGATTATCGGGGTTAACGCTATATGACAACGATGTTGTGGCAGCGACCGCAGGGGCGCTCGTCACGATGTTTCTTGCGACACCTAGCTCCTGCGCAAGCACGCCCGCGAACTCGGCATAGACATCCGGCAGATAGATCGTTCTGAGAGGCGCCGACTTGATCGGGATATAAAACGTCATTAACGAAAGCCGGACATCCGTGACGTTATTCACCCCCGCCATATGCCACGTTGGCGCATCCTTGGCGATAAATGCGCCCGTCTCTACCCCACCCGAGTCGATGATTTCATGCTGGCTGAATGGGTGGTTGGTAACGCATTCAGACCAGTAACCCACCAGGTCATTTTCGATGGCGACGTTTTTTCGGTGCTCGGCCAGCCGGTTGGATAAATGCTGCCCACGACAATCCGGGTCAACGATCATTTTTCCGGCCTCCGGCACAGGCGCGCCTGATACCGGAAAAGTCAATGCGCAGTGACCGATCAGTTTTCCCTTGGTATCGATTGACACCACCGAGTGCAAAAGCCCATCGGCCAGGGCCGCGACGATTTCCTCGGGTCGGTACATGATCTTGTTGGGGTAGCCATCCCCGTAACATTTACGTACAAGATCGACCAAGAGCTCGGCATCAGTGTGGTGCATCAGGCGAATGGTGAAGTCGGTCATAAGCTGCGCAATTAGTTGAGTTTATCGCAGGCGGTCGGCTTTCCCTGTGCGATTACCACTTGGTAATTCTGAATTTTTGGCGAGCCTGTCGGATAACTGAATGATTGGATCTGAATAGTTTTGCCCCCGCCGAGCACTGGAACTTCTATGGCCTGTGTCCCTTCGTGTTTGTCATGATGGGTCGGCACCGCCATAACACCGGTGCTACCTAGCAAGACAACCGTAGAAACAACTACTCTGGCAGCAGATATCGACTTCATGGCCTTTGCTTGACGTGGGTGTGATTGTCCTGTGACTGTATCTGCCCCGTAATGTCATGGCAATAGGTGCCCAACCACCCGGGTCCCTCTTGGTGGTTATTTGGCGGCCAGTTTAGGCAACCCGTTTTCTCAGCAAAGGTGGCTCAACTTGCTTATGACAGTTCCATAAACCCAAGCTTGCTTAAATTGGAATTGACTGAGTGAATCTACCGCTAGGCGCTAGAGACTTCTGAGCCCTTAAAATGACTATGATGAAAGTTGGGCTATGCGTAGACTCAAATACCCTGAGCCTGTACAAAAAGAAAGCCCGGCCGAAGCCGGGCTATCCTAAAGCCGCCCTTGGGAAGCGGCTT
>CALKUR010000043.1 GCA_937996725.1 uncultured Dechloromonas sp.
AAAACGTAGTGGTAGACGGTGGCAGCGCCGGCCTGACGATTGCCAATGTGATGACGCCCACAGGATCAGGGGCTAGCTACTACATCAAAGGCAATGTGACCTTTACCGGTCACAACATGAACAGCTTGGTGGTGCGCGCGGCAGGCGAGGCGCGCGAGGTGGGCGGGCCGCCGATCGCCCTGGTCGTGGGCGGCGACAGCCGGCACGCCTCGGAGTGGCAGGCGCTGCAGGCGGTCGTCGTCACGGGCCCGCGCTACCAGTTCCGCATCCTGAACGGCAGCCTGTTCGAGCTGCACCAGCTGGCCCGCGAACGTGCCGGCCTGCCGCGTGCCGGCGTGGATGCTGCCAGCCAGGCCTTCATGACCCAGGCCGTGCTGTCGCTGTCCGACAGCCTCTACTACCCGGCACCGCTGCTGCTGCCCGAGGTCTGGCCGCCGACCCGGGAGAACCGCGATGCGCTCGACGCGCGGGAACGGGCGATGGGCGCCCGGGCGTTCCAGCAGGCGGTCAGCGCCGGCCAGCACACGCACGCGGCCGCTGATCGGGCTGTCGATGGACACGCTGAAGGAGGAGCGCTGGCAGGCGGACCGCGATCTTTTCGTCGCGCGTGCCGGAGAACTCGGTGCGGATGTCGAAGTGCTCTCCGCGAACAGCAACGACACGCGCCAGCTCGCCGATGTGGAGGCGCTCTGCCGCACGGAAGCCGAAGCATTTGGCCTGTCGGTCGATTTCCGCCAGACCAATGCCGAACACGAAATGGTCGAATGGATCCAGCAGGGTCGCACGGGCCTCGCGGGGATGGTGATCAACCCCGCTGCCTTCTCCTATGCCGCCTATCCGGTGCTCGATGCGCTGAAGATGGTCGAATGCCCGGTGGTGGAGGTACACATCTCCAACATCCACCGCCGCGAAGAAGCCTGGCGCAAGGACACGATCATGACCGCAGCGGTTACCGGGGTAATCGCTGGCCTGGGTATTGCCGGCTATGGCTTGGCAGTGCGGTACATCGCGGGCGAGCAGCGCGGCTGACCAAGCGTAGCACCTTATCCGGCTGGCAGCAGCAAAAGCTGATGTTCAGCCGAACCGAAATGATTGGCGATGAGTCCAATCATGGCGGAGACGGAGGGATTCGAACCCTCGGTACCGGATTTACCAGTACGACGGTTTAGCAAACCGTTGGTTTCAGCCACTCACCCACGTCTCCGGATCGCAGCGGCGAAGCGCGGCCTATAGCGAGGGGTGCGAGGGGCGGCAAGGGGCTGGCTGGGACTTTTTGCGACTGACCGGCTGGACTCGTTTCATCGCACAGCAGACTCGGCCCATCGCCGGTCGATTGCCCGCTCGCGCATGTTCGATTCTCAGTAAGTCGCATAGTCTGGCGCTTGTGCGTCCAAGGCAGCCACACACGGGAAGAAATACATGATTAAGGCGATTCTGCGGGGCAATTGGCGGGTGGGTTTGATCGGTCTGATGGCCATCGCCTCAAGCTCAATCGGCGTAGCCCAGGTCTCGCCAGTCGATCCGAACAAGGCCATCGACGGCGATCTGTCCGCATCGACCAAGGCAGCTCCAGCCGCGACCACACCCGCAGCGGATCCGGCCACAGTTGCCCAAACCCAGACCCCTGCAGCCAGCGCACCGCCGGCCGTAACGGCATCTCAGGCTGCGGTTGATCCGGCCCAGGCCGTCGCGGACGGCACCACCTATAAACAGGATGACCTGATCGGCGCCGCCGAGGGCCTATTCGGCAAGGGTGCCCAAGGCCTCGCCTCGATGATTCAGGACCTGCTCAAGAAGCAGGGCGAACCCAACGCCTATATCGTCGGCCGCGAAGGCGGCGGCGCGGTGGGCCTGGGCATTCGGTATGGCTCGGGAACCCTGCACCACAAGGTCGAAGGGAAGAAAACCGTCTATTGGACCGGCCCCTCGGTGGGCGTCGACCTGGGTGCCAATGCGGCCGATACCTTTGTGCTGGTCTACAACCTCTACAACACCGAAGACCTCTATCAGCTCTACGGTGCGGCTGAAGGACAGGCCTATGTCGTTGGCGGCTTTAACGTCAGCTATCTGCGACGCGGCGACGTGGTGCTGATTCCGGTCCGGATGGGCGCTGGGTTGCGTTTGGGCATCAGCGCTGGATACATGAAGTTCGCCAAAAAGCAGCGCTGGCTGCCTTTTTGATGTTTCGCCCTTAACCGGGGCCGACGGCAACCGTTCTAGCACTTGAACCCGGTTGCCTGTCCCCTTCCAGGCACGGCCCGGCGGTCCCCCGAAA
>CALKUR010000044.1 GCA_937996725.1 uncultured Dechloromonas sp.
AGGGTTTCCTGAGTCAGCATCAGCGGTCAACCTCACCAAAAACGATATCCTGGGTCCCGATAATCGTGACCACGTCAGCGATCATGTGACCGCGCGACATTTCTTCCAGCGCCGACAGATGGGCAAAGCCCGGGGCGCGAATCTTCATGCGGTACGGCTTATTGGCACCGTCCGACGACAGATAGATGCCAAATTCGCCTTTCGGGTGTTCGATGGCGGCGTAGCAGTCGTTTTCCGGCACGTGAATGCCTTCGGTAAAGAGCTTGAAGTGGTGGATCAGCTCTTCCATGTTTGTCTTCATCGATTCACGCGGCGGCGGTGCCACCTTGTAATCGCTGGTGATCACCGGGCCCGGGTTCGCACGCAGCCAGGTAATACATTGTTTGATGATGCGGTTCGACTGCGCCATCTCTTCCATACGCACCAAGTAACGGTCGTAGGAGTCGCCATTGGTACCGACTGGAATATCGAAATCCATACGGTCGTACACTTCATACGGCTGCTTCTTGCGCAGATCCCAGGCGATGCCCGAACCGCGCAGCATGGCACCGGTCAAACCCATGTTCAGCGCACGCTCCGGCGTCACCACACCGATACCGACCAGACGCTGTTTCCAGATCCGGTTGTCAGTCAACAGGTTGTGGTAGTCGTCTAGGTATTTCGGGAAGCGGTTCGTGAAGTCTTCCAGGAAGTCGAGCAGCGACCCTTGGCGGTTCTCGTTTAGCTGAGCAACGCGCTTGGCATCTTTCCAAGGCGACACTTCATATTTCGGCATTACATCCGGCAGATCGCGGTAAACGCCGCCCGGACGGAAGTACGCGGCGTGCAGGCGTGCGCCCGATACCGACTCATAGACGTCCATCAGATCTTCGCGATCGCGGAAGGTATACAGCGCCATCGTCATGGCACCGACGTCCAGACCGTGACAGCCAATCCACAGCAGGTGGTTCAGCAGACGGGTCACTTCATCAAACATCACACGGATGTACTGGGCGCGTTCCGGCACCTCAATACCGAGCATTTTTTCAATCGCCATACAGTAGGCATGCTCGTTACACATGGTCGAGACGTAGTCCAGACGATCCATGTAGGGCACCGACTGCACCCAGGTACGGGTCTCGGCCAGCTTCTCCGTCGCACGGTGCAGCAGACCGATATGCGGGTCAGCGCGCTCGACCGTCTCACCATCGAGTTCCAACACCAGACGCAGCACACCGTGTGCCGAGGGGTGCTGGGGACCAAAGTTCAATGTGTAGTTACGAATCTCTGACATGCTGCGATCCTAGATGCCCGGTGTGGTCCGTACTGATCTCGTTGGAAGTAAACCTGCGCTTAGCGCGCCGGTTCGCCGTAAGTTGCTTCACGCACGATGCGCGGCGTGTTTTCGCGCGGCTCGATGGTGACGGGTTGATAGATAACGCGCTTCTGCTCGTCGTCGTAACGCATTTCGACATAACCCGACACCGGGAAGTCCTTGCGGAATGGATGGCCAACAAAACCGTAATCGGTCAGAATGCGGCGCAAATCTGGGTGGTTCACGAACAAGATGCCGTACAGATCGAACGCTTCGCGCTCAAACCAGTTGGCGGCCGTCCACACGTCCACCAGCGAATCCACCACCGGCATCTGATCATCCAGTGCATAGACACGGACACGGACGCGCTGGTTCAGCTCGACCGACAGTAGGTGCACCACCACGGCAAAACGCTGTTCGTGCGTTTCTTTACCACCGTAGGTCGAATAATCCATCCCACACAGGTCGATCAGCTGATCAAACTTGAGGCCAGCGGCATCGCGCAGCTTCAGTGTAGCCGCGTGGTAATCCGCAGCGGCAACATCAATGGTGACTTCACCCAGCGCCTGCTTGGTGCGGACAATCGCCCCACCCAGAACCTGTTGCAGAGTGTCGGCGAGGGCTTGCGTATTTTGCGTCATGATCGTATGTCCCTTACCGTGCTCAGCGGGCAATCGTACTGGTACGACGAATCTTATTCTGCAGCTGGATCAGGCCATACAGCAGCGCTTCGGCGGTCGGCGGACAACCCGGCACATAAATGTCGACTGGCACGATGCGGTCACAACCACGCACCACCGAGTACGAATAGTGATAATAGCCGCCGCCATTGGCGCAGGAACCCATCGACACAACCCAGCGCGGCTCAGCCATCTGGTCATACACCTTACGCAGTGCCGGTGCCATCTTGTTGGTCAGCGTACCGGCCACCACCATCAGGTCAGATTGACGCGGGCTGGGACGGAACACCATGCCGAAACGGTCAAGATCGTAACGCGCGGTACCGGCGTGGATCATTTCCACGGCGCAGCAGGCAAGGCCAAAAGTCATCGGCCATAGCGAACCGGTACGGCAGTAGTTGATCAGCTTGTCAGCCGTCGTGGTGACAAACCCTTCATTGAGAACGCCCTGAATCTTGGACATTGCTTACTCCCACTCGAAGGCGCGCTTACGCCAGCCGTAGATGAAGCCCACTACCAGGATGGTCAAGAACACCATCATGGCGATAAAACCGGCCATGCCGATTTCCTTAATCACCACTGCCCAAGGGAACAGGAAAGCGATTTCCAGGTCGAACAGGATAAAGATGATCGCAAGGAGGTAGTAGCGAACATCGAACTTCATCCGCGCATCTTCAAAGGCTTCGAAGCCGCACTCGTACGCGGAGAGCTTTTCGCTATCGGGATTATTCGGTGCAACGAAATGGTTCAGCAGACGGGCCAGAACGCCCACGGCTAGGCCGACTGCGACGAACACCAGGATCGGAAAGTAATTTTCGAGCATCAAGCCACCCAAAGTTTGCCAAATGACGCACAACAACCCAAATTCAACAACAACCGACCAGACAACACTATCCTGGTGCCGACGGCGAGACTCGAACTCGCACAGCTTACGCCACTACCCCCTCAAGATAGCGTGTCTACCAATT
>CALKUR010000045.1 GCA_937996725.1 uncultured Dechloromonas sp.
ACGGGTACCATACCCGGTATACTTAATCTTTCGCCTCGTACCAATTGCGGCCAACACCCCAATCGCAAGTGATAGGAACCCTGAATTTCATCTCGCACGAATCCCCATCGAATGTGGTATATATCTTGGAGATAGGTTCCGGATCGGCACCCTTTTCAATGGAGATGCCTACTTCATCGTGCACGGTAAGAAGTAATCGGCCCGCGTCATTCTCAGTGAGATACTTATCTAGTTCGATAAGCTTCACTTTCATGGCATCGGCACTGGTGCCTTGGTAGATCAAGCCCGATGCTTTGTGGGTGAACTGGCCACCCGGAAAGTGAATGTGCCGCCCCATCATCGTGATCACATACCCCCGCTGCTTGGCGATCGCAGATGCCTTCTGCTGCATGTTGCGCATTCCAGGGTTTGCGGTGTGGTACTTTTCGAAGATAGCCAGTGATTCCGGACCGGGTTTTACGAACACCCGGCCATCGGGCATGACTTCTTCGGTACACGGAAGGCCGATTTCTTGCGCCAGACGGCCCGCCCCCATATTAAATGCCAGACCTAGATTGATGGCCTTGGAAGAAGGCCCGCCAGCATACTGGGCATTTCGGGGGATACCCGTCATGTCCGACACCAGTTGGTGGAAGTCTAGGTTCGGGTTGTCGTGGTAGGCTTTAATGATCGCTGGCACTTGGCCGTAATGGTTAGCCACGCGAAACTCGAATTGCGACCAATCCATTCCGAGCCATTGCGCACCCTCATCTGGAAGGAATATAGGGCGAACCAGCGATTTGACTTCCTTGTCACGACTAGGGATTTGCTGGAGAGCAGGATTTGTAACTGAGAGTCGCCCGGTACCAGTTCCGGCCTCAGCATCATTTTTCGTCTGGTTATAGTTACAGTGAATGACGCCATCGTTATGATGTCCAAGGATGTGACCAGACAGGAAGGTGTCCCGGGTCTTAAGCATTTTACGAAGGTCCAGGATCATCTTGGCCGCAGGGTGTTTCATACGGCGCAGACACTCCGCATTGATCGATGCCTTGCCCCCTTCGGTCTTGTCGGCTCGGGTGCCGTCGTTCAGGTACCACTCGCCATCTTCTCGCAGCTTGGGTTCGAATAGCTTCGTGATCGATCCGGAGGGGTTCGGGTTGACTTCGAACCCGGCGATGGTATTCAGGGCCGCATGATCCCTCTCGATGCGCTCCGTGAGGGCACGGACGGCGTTCTCGGCCCGCTCAATGTCCACCCGCACACCACCCTCTTCCATCCGGAGGATGACCGGCATCAGGCGACGCTCCAGATCGTGCACTTTCGCGAGCTTCCCGATCTCGGTTTCCTGCCACTGGTAGAGCTTCATGGTGGCCACGGTATCCTGTTTGGCGTACCGGGCTACCATCTCTACTGGAGCCTTCGAAATCTGAGGCATCTGGGCGTTCCGGGTCGGTCGGCCACCCAAAATCTTGGCCATCTCCTCATAGATTTCGGAGTCCTTGCGGGTGTTGGCGTATTTGCGAGCCAGAAAATCAAGCTCGTAGGTGGGTTCATGCTCGTTGATCAGGGCGGCACGCACCATCGTACAATCGATGCGGTCCTCCGGCAGCACCACCCCTACTTCACGCAAGAAATGGTAATCAAACTTCAGGTTATGCCCCACCCACGTGGTGTTCGGGTTATTTCTGATCAGGTCATTCAGCCAGTTGATACACCCGGGTTCCTGACGAATATCCCAGTACCACGAACTTCCGTCCGTTGTACACAGCGAAATTCCGAAAACGCGGTCGCGGTGCCAGAATAGTCCTGTAGTCTCGGTATCTATCGCTAATATTTTTGGATTCTCTATTCTCGGGAACATCTACATCTCCTCTATCATCTTTTTGAACTCCGCCTCTGTGCACGGCTTTATTTTCGAATGGTAGGTGCCCCCTATTTGTTCGAACGTCCTGATCATATGACAATTGTGACACACTATGTCGCATTTTTCTATTTCCTTGATCAATTTTTCTAATGGCGATCCTCTTGATACCAAATCGGATATGTTGGCGTATTTATGCTCGTCGTCCCTGTGATCAAATGCTAGAACTCTTTTATCCGAGATCCCGCATTTGGAACAGGACTTGTCACGGAGGTAGTTAACTACATACTGCTGATTTAAACTTCTTTTCTTATGCGCTCTGTCTCTGGCTTTGCTTCTCTGTACATCAGCCGTGGCATAGTAATACATTTTCTGTTTTTCTTTGTATTCCTCATGTTCTGGTGTACCATCTTCAAACCTGGGGTTTGTTACTTTAATCACAGGGCCTTTCCATCTTCTTGACATTTAGAACTCCCCTTATCCTTTTAGGCATTATACCACATGGGAATCAAGGGATCAATGTCAAATGGACAGGGCTATTTTACCCTTGTACGGGTTATCGAATGGGATATCATCTAAGGAATCACTCGCAGGAGTCGGTGCAGGTTTAGAGGCGGTTCGCGGCGCGTCTTTTTTGGTGAGGGCGATGGAGAAGTATTTTTCTCCTTCAAGCTTTGATCCTGGCTTGCCTTCTTTGATCCACGCCGATACCCAATATTCGGTTCCTTCGACATTGAGGGTGCCGGTGTACTCGGGGTGGGTGTCTTTTTCGCGACGCTTGTTGCGGGCGAGCATACCAGAATTGGTGTTATCATAAGCCATGCTAATCTCCAGTTAAATTTGAAATCCATTGTGACCCTCGACGATATCCAAACGATTCTTGGCCCTCGTCATTCCCACATAGAACACCCGGATCTCATCTTCTGGGTTCTTCTCTGCGGTTTCTGCCACCCGCTGGGTCATGTCGGTCAGCAATATTACTCGATCAGCTTCGTGTCCTTTAGAAGCGTGGATAGTAGATAGACGTATGGTAGGAGTAACAGATAAGTCAGCGTCACGATAAAAATCCACCACACGAAAAGGAATATCCAGCGCAACATAAAAAGGTCGTTTAATTATTGATTCGTAGTCGTTCTTTTCAAGGAGCGACCGGGTTTCGGTTGTAGCTACGTGATACAAACTAGTACGTTCACCATCCTGCAAAGTCTTACCATCTGCTAATTTCTTGAATGCGTAAATCCCCTTCGCATACTTGTTCTGGTACATCCCCGGACGACCCGATTCTCTCAGATATGGGATTCTCTGGTCAATTAAGTCCTTTTCGACCTCTCGGAGCACCGAATGCGTCCGTCCCAGTAGTAGGATATCTTCTTGCGGCCCGAAACGTACCGAGTTGAAACTACCGTGTACGTATACGGCTCCCACATCTGGTCGGGGATTGAACTCCTTATCAACCCGAGTAAGGACTCTACGAATAAGGGCTTGTGATTTTTCGTGCACGCTAGATGGCAGTCGATGTGATTGTTTGAGAACTTCCACACTACCGCTATACTTTTGCGTGAATCGAGCCATTCCATGCGGGTCCGCCCCCGACCACGAGTAAATTGCCTGATCGTCATCTCCGGCAATGATGACTTCATCTGCTGATTTCGAGAAGCGTTCGATAACACGCCACTGAAGAGGTGATAAGTCCTGAGCCTCGTCGACGAAAATGATTTCCGCATCGATCTTTGTACTCTTTCCGGCGACCCGTGCAAGCATATCGGTGAAGTCGTAAAATCCGTAAGTATCCTTCCAATCAGAGTAGGCCCGAACAAACATATTGAACTCTGCGCGTGTTCCGGGTCTAGACGAATAGTCGTAAATTTCCTCCGGGACCAAAAACTTGCTTCGCGCATAATTGATAATGTCGAGATACGCATCACCATCTGATCTTTCCTCATCATCCTCGGGCGATTTGCCGATAACCGGCACGCCCACAATCTTAGAGAATTCTTTAAGCTTGATCGGGTCCACCACTTGGCTCTGTTTGAGTCCCAATGAACGAAAACACATCGAGTGAATCGTGCTCACATTATTGGACTTCTTCAAGCCCAGCCGGTGGAGTGCCTCGTTCGCTGCGGCCCGGGTGAAGGACATGAATGCAATGCGTTCAGCCTGG
>CALKUR010000046.1 GCA_937996725.1 uncultured Dechloromonas sp.
GCTTTGGCTGGTCTCGTCCGGCGCATCCCGGCGCTTGAGCGTTACTGACGGGAAAGTGCTTCCTGCGAACGGCGCGTCAGTAGGCGTATTGAGCAGCGCCTGAAATGCAGACTGCGACGTGTCGTCTAGGAATACCCCCTTACGGGCCGCAGCGATGAACTGCTGGGCAATGAACGGCGCGGCCGTGGTGGCGAGCAGCCCAATCGGGGATGATTGCGACTCGTCGGAAAGGGTGACCGATTTCCGAGGTGCAGCGATGAACTGCGGCGCCTCGAAAGGTGCATCCGTTATCGCCAGGAGCCCGATAGGGGACGACTGGGATTCGTCGGACGGAAGCGAAGTCTTGCGCGGTGCAGGCTGGAACGTCGGAGCGCTGAAAGGCGCTGCGCCGGCCGAGGTGGCGAGCAGGGCAGCCGACGACCCTTGACAGGTATCTTCAAGGATCGCGCCACGGCGCAATACCGTGATGAACTGCTGCGCAATAAACGGCGCAGCCCCAGCCGAAGTAGCGAGCAGGGCAGCCGACGACCCTTGACAAGTGTCGTCAAGGATCGCACCACGGCGCAGGACCGTAATGAACTGCTGGGCAATGAACGGCGCAGCAGTAGTCGCCAGCAGGGCCTCGGATGAGCCCTGGCTGGTGTCTTGCGGTGTCTGCTTCTTTACCTTCCGCTGGTTGGCAAAGAGCGCCGCAGGCAGGACTACTGCCACGGTAGTCCCCCGCGGTCCGGTCGGTTAGACCAGTTCGTACAGAATGTGGCCCGTCAGCAGACCGGTGCCGCTGATCGAGGACAGCGACACCTCACCGAGCGAAGCCGTGTTTCCGACAACCGTGATTTCCTCGCCCTGACGCGCCTGCCAGCGGTAGATGCTGCCGAAGGTGTTCAGCGTCGGGTAGAGGTAGTGCAGGGTCGAGGAACGCTGCGGCTTGGTGGTCGACGTGTTGCCGAACACAGCGATGGTGCCCGGAGCCGTCGCGCCCGCGCGGATCGCATTGCGGTTGCCCGAGATACCGGTCGCTGCGACGGTCGAATCAGCCGCGAGGACCATGCGGTTCACGGTCGAGGCAGACGGCGCTTCGCCACTGATGGAAACCTCGTTGATGCGCAGTTGCATCGTCGAGTTGCCGCCCTGCAAAAAGGTCGCGTAGCCTGCGTCGGTCATGTTGGTGGTGTCAGCCACCGCCACCGGCGTGATACCGGCATAAGTCAGGGAATAGTGAGCCATGGATTTCTCCGGTAGTTACGGCAGGATGATCAAACTGGTGTCGGCCTGCCGCTCGGCCTGTTCCAGCGCTTCTTCAATCAGTTTCTTGAACGGACGACATTCTCCGCCATTCGCTTCCCTGCGCTTTCCGCAGGTTCCGCAAATATGGTGGTCGCATTTGGGGCAGTATGGTACTTCGGTCTCTCGCGGTAGCTTGACGATGCAGACCTTTTGACAGTGCGAACACGTATAGGTCGGCGCCTCGAATACGCCTCGTGCCGCTTGAATTGGCAAGCCAGCCGCGATCGCATCGGCTTCTGAAACTCCCGCATTCGACCGATGGTCGATATACAGATACCCTTCATGACTTCTCAGAGACATGCCATTCCCGTCAATGTATCTCCGCCCGCCGCAGCCGCCTTGAACGTAGCGATGTTCGCACCAGCATATTGGTTTGCCTCGTTATCGGTCCAGTTAAACGTCGCCGCCTGAGTTCCTGTTGCTGCAACTACCTTGTATGCGTGAAATGTTGCGATGCTGGTTGAATCATTGGGATTTACGTGCAGTGACGTAAACCCAGAAACAGGGTTTGTGAATCCGACATTCGTACTGCCTACTGCTGCACCAAGGCCTAATGCGATAAGCACAAGTTCATCGGCTTGTGCAGTAGTAGCCGTCGTCCCGGTTACTTGTGACGTGAATGTACTTGCATTTGTCTTGGCATTTGCCCCAACATCAAATGGCGTTGATGTAGCAATTCCGGCCCACTCAGCAAGTGTAGAGTTGTGGACGGTGTTAGCTTGAGGCGTTACGGTGTGCGTACCGGAGGCGACGTTGGCCTGATAAAAAATGCCCGATCCGGTGTCGGAGCCGGCTCCGACACCAGGCACTCCATTTTGAGCTGCTGACCAAGTGCCTTGCGTGTCTGTCGGGACAAGATCGGAAGAGCACACGTCTGAACTCC
>CALKUR010000047.1 GCA_937996725.1 uncultured Dechloromonas sp.
ACCAAGGATCTTGCCATGTTGACGGTCAAGGGCGCAAAGTTACATAACCTCCGACATGTAGACGCCCACTTTCCAATTGGGCGACTCAGTGTGGTGACTGGCGTATCTGGCTCAGGTAAATCAACCCTGGCACGCGAGGTGCTACTGGACAACCTGTCTGTTGCGCTATCTGTGCGGGGTACACCCGCTTGGCAAGGTTGCGAAGATATCTCTGGCTGGCAAGCGCTAGACAGAGTGTTGGAGGTTGATCAAACACCGATTGGAAAAACGCCTCGCTCATGCCCGGCAACCTACATTGGTTTTTGGGATGATGTACGTAAACAATTCGCGGAAACGAACGAGGCCCGTATTAGAGGTTGGGGGGCGGGACGATTCTCCTTTAATACCGGTGACGGACGCTGCCCGATTTGTGAGGGACAGGGGATGCGAACGCTCGAAATGAGCTTCCTTCCCGACATTAAGGTTCCCTGCGATGCCTGTGGCGGAGCGCGTTTCAATACAGACACGCTGGCTGTGCGCATGAGAGAGAAGCATGCGGGTGAAGTGCTTGCAATGGAAGTAGACGACGCGATTGACTACTTCGCTGCACATCCAAAAATTCGGCATCCGCTGCAACTCATGCAAGATGTCGGCCTCGGCTACTTGACGCTCGGCCAACCCTCGCCAACTCTCTCAGGCGGTGAGGCCCAACGAATCAAGCTCGTGACTGAGCTTGCCAAAGCCCGCATGACCGAGGGGGTCATCACCACTGGTCGTGCCTCGCGCTTGCCTCACACGCTGTACGTGTTGGACGAGCCAACCGTCGGCCTCTCAATGGCTGACGTCGAAAAGCTTATTCGCGTGCTGCATCGCTTAGTCGAGGCAGGCAATACCGTCGTCGTGATCGAGCATAATCTGGACATCATCGCCGAGGCCGATTGGCTGTTGGACCTTGGCCCAGAAGGTGGCTCTGGTGGCGGACGACTTGTGATCGAGGGCACGCCCGAACAAGTCATGGGCGCTCGAAAGCGGTCGCACACCGGTAAAGTTCTCCATGAGTTTTTGACCCGCACATGACGCATTGCCGATTCGAGGATCGTTTATCCGGTAAGGCTCTAGTCTTAAAGGATTTTCTGTTTCGCATTGAAGCGCGGTCGGCCTCCGAGCTGCCGGAGGCGTTCGCCTCCATTACGAAAGCACAACGCGCCGGTCATTGGGTTGCATTGCTTTTAGACTATGAATTGGGTGAGTGGTTTGAGCCACAACTAGCGGTCCACGCGAATGTCACCCACCCGGAGCGTGCTCAGGCTCCAACGCCACGATTGACAGCGCTTGTATTTCGTAACATAGCCATCGAAACGCCATGGAACGATGCCTCGACGCAAGAGGCTCTTGATTCGGCAGCGACGATCGATAGCGTGACGCCGCTTATTTCAAAAGAAGCATATGTTCGGCGAATTCATCAGATTCGCGAATGGATTGCACAGGGTGAGGTCTACCAGATCAACGCCACGTTTCCTATGGCTGTTCGAGTCAGCGGAAATCCTGTCACTCTCTACCAGCGTATTGCAAACAAGCACCCGGTAGCACATGCGGCTTTTATAGAGAATGGTGAACGTACGGTCCTATCTTTCTCGCCAGAGCTATTTCTGGCTCGCACAGGAGACTGCTTAACAACGCGACCAATGAAAGGCACAGCACCACGCTCGACGAATGCAGCCGAAGATCACGCACTCCGCCAAGGTCTAGTCGCGAGCGCAAAAAATCGTGCAGAAAATCTCAT
>CALKUR010000048.1 GCA_937996725.1 uncultured Dechloromonas sp.
ATCTCGTCACGAACACGCTTAAGCGCCTCACACTCCATACGGAAACACTCAGCAAAATCTTCAGCAATATAACGTGATGCACCTCTAAAGCCCAACATTGGGTTTTCTTCTTCAGGTTCATATCGGGAACCGCCGACAAGCTTACGGTATTCATTGGACTTGAAGTCCGACATGCGAACAATGACAGGTTTTGGATAGAAAGCTGCACCAATCGTCGCGATACCATCTGCAAGTTTATCTACATAAAATGCCCTGGGGCTTGCATAACCACGCGCCGCAGATTCAACCGCAATTTTCAGCTCGCTATCGACATTGGGGTAGTCCAGAACTGCTTTGGGATGAATACCAATATTGTTATTGATAATGAATTCAAGGCGAGCCAACCCAACTCCATGGTTGGGTATTTGCGAAAAATCGAATGCCAATTGCGGATTACCGACGTTCATCATGATCTTCAAGCCAACTTCCGGCATGGCACCACGACGCACTTCTTCAACTTCGGTTTCAATCAATCCGTTGTAAATACGGCCTTCATCGCCTTCTGCACATGAAACAGTGACCTGCTGACCTTCTTTGAGCTTATCTGTCGCATCCGCACATCCCACAACAGCAGGAATACCGAGTTCACGCGCAATAATTGCAGCGTGACAGGTGCGACCACCGCGATTAGTCACAATCGCAGACGCGCGCTTCATGACGGGTTCCCAATTTGGGTCAGTCATGTCGGTCACAAGTACATCTCCAGGCTGGACTTTATCCATTTCGGAAATATCGCCAACCACACGCACCGGACCTGAACCAATCTTCTGGCCAATGGCACGGCCTGTAACAAGCACTTCACCTGTCGCTTTGAGACGATATCTGTGCTGAACGTCGTGATTACCTTGCTGCGACTTGACTGTCTCAGGACGAGCCTGAAGAATGTAAATTTTCCCGTCTACACCATCTCGACCCCACTCAATGTCCATAGGACGTTGGTAGTGCTTTTCGATAATCGTTGCGTACTTTGCAAGCTCGATGATTTCAGCGTCTGTCAGTGAATATCGATTACGTTCTGAAACCGGAACATCCACTGTACGCACTGCACGGCCTTCGGTACGGGCAGGATCAAATTCCATCTTGATCAGTTTTGAACCAATGCGACGGCTGATGATTGGTGCAAATCCTGATTCAAGCGTTGGCTTGAAAACATAAAATTCATCAGGGTTGACGGCGCCTTGAACAACGGTCTCGCCAAGACCATACGAAGACGTAATGAAGACCACATCTTCGAATCCGGATTCGGTGTCCAGCGTGAACATCACACCGGCGGCACCCAGGTCGGAGCGCACCATGCGCTGCACGCCGGCCGACAGGGCCACGTCGGCGTGGGCAAAACCCTTGTGCACGCGGTAGCTGATGGCGCGGTCGTTGTAGAGCGAGGCAAACACCTCTTTCATTTTGTGCAACACAGCGTCGATGCCCACCACGTTCAGGAAGGTCTCCTGCTGGCCGGCAAAGGAGGCATCGGGCAGGTCTTCGGCCGTGGCCGAGGAGCGCACGGCAAACGAGGCTTCGGCATGACCGCCCTGAAGGCGTGCGAATTCGTCACGGATGGCTTTTTCCAGGTCGGCCGGGAAAGGCTGGGCCTCGACCATGGCGCGGATTTCAGCGCCCGTGCTGGCCAGGGCGCGCACGTCTTCGGTGTCGAGCGCGTCGAGTTTGGCGCGCACGGACGCAATCCCCGATTCGAGTTCGGGTTCCTGTGAGGCGTCGTTGATCTCGCGTGCCATCTCATGCAGCACTTCGAGGTCGTCGACTGCGCTCGCGAGAGACGTGAACTCCTCGAGGTCGCCCTCGAGACCGAGGTAGACCTGCTGCATCGCGGCCAGGGTCTCGGGGTCCGGCGCCTCCCACAGGCCCCGGTCGACCGCCTCGTGCAGCTTCTCCACGATGCCC
>CALKUR010000049.1 GCA_937996725.1 uncultured Dechloromonas sp.
TGCCCACGTTAACGTGCGGCTTTGTACGTTCAAACTTACCCTTTGCCATTTTTAGACCCTCAAGCCAAAAAAATAAAAGACAGAAAAAGACAGACAAAAACACAAAAGACGACGGTGCATCCGGAAACACCAGAAACCTGGTGCCCATGGGCAGGATTGAACTGCCGACCTCTCCCTTACCAAGGGAGTGCTCTGCCACTGAGCTACATGGGCAAATCCCGAACAACCGAGAAACCGTGGAGCGGGTGAAGGGGATCGAACCCTCGTCTTAAGCTTGGAAGGCTTCTGCTCTACCATTGAGCTACACCCGCCCGGCGTACCGCTGCACGGAAAAACCGCTATTCTCTGATCGTTGGTGGAGGGAGAAGGATTCGAACCTTCGAAGGCAGAGCCGACAGATTTACAGTCTGTTCCCTTTGACCGCTCGGGAATCCCTCCGCGGACCAGAACAGAGGATTATGAAGCATTTTTCCGTATGCTGTCAAGCAGCAATCCGTTTTTCCGTACGGGTTCGCGATACCGGCAACGGCGTTGCGGTGGTACAGTGGTTTCTTCGTTCATTCGGAGCCTGCGGCGATGACCCCTGACCCCCGAACCCATCACGCACCGGACGTTTTACCTGATTGCGCCCATCCGGCCGATCCGGAGCTACTTAACCGATTGTTTATCCACGGCAGAACGCATAGTCACTGGCTGCCAAAACCCGTTGATGACGCCATGCTGATGCGCGCCTGGAATCTGGCACGGCTTGGCCCTACCTCCGCTAACTGCCAGCCGCTGCGGGTGCTGTTTGTCCGCTCTGCCGAGGCCAAAGCCCGCCTCAAGCCCTGCTTGGCGCCGGGCAACATCGAGAAAACCATGAATGCGCCTGTTACAGCTCTTTTCGCTGCAGATAGCCGATTTTATGATCATTTACCGCGCTTATACCCGCACGCCGACGCGCGCAGCTGGTTCGCTGGGGACAACCTGAAGGCGCTGGCGCACACGACTGCTGAGCGCAACAGTAGCCTGCAAGCCGCTTACTTCATGATGGCGGCCCGCGCCTTAGGGCTTGACTGCGGCCCGATGTCAGGGTTTGATGCGGAACTGCTGAACCAGGCCTTCTTTCCGGATGGCCGGTTCAAGATTAACTTTATCTGTAACCTCGGACACGGCGACCCGCAATCACTGCATCCCCGCTCACCGAGGTTGGAATTTGAGGAAGCATGTCGGATCATCTAAGCACCCAGGCGCAAGGCCGAGGTATACCTGCCGAGCACTTTGATCGGCCTGTCACGTTAACCTATCTGCTGGTCTTGCAGGCGCTGCCGATGTTCGGCGTGCTGGCGCTGGGCGCGCCCAGTTATGCCATGTTCGATGAGCCGATCCCCTGGATGCAAATGTCGTTCGTCATTGGCGGCGTTGCCTTTTTCCTCACGTATCTTGCCAACTACGGCTGGCGTTATCGGATTATTGAAGCCCTGATTGCCCCGGCCACCTGGCTGATCCTGCACTTGGCCGGCAAAGTTTAACGCCACCATCTCTCGCCTCATTCTCACGAAGGACACCTCATGAGCAACGCACAAAGCAATAACCCGCTGGATATGCTGCAAGGGATGTGGAATCAGATGGGCTTTCAGCTCCCCGGCATGGTGACACCGACGCTAGACGAGGGAGAACTCGAAAAGCAGATCCGTGATCTGCGCTCGGTTGAAAATTGGTTACGCATGAATCTGTCAATGCTGCAGATGACGATTCAGAATCTGGAAATGCAGAAATCTGCCCTGGGCACCTTCCGTAGCATGAGCGAAAGCTTCACCAATCCCGAAGCAGCGGCCGGCACGGCACAACCCGCTGAGAATCCTTTTAGCGCATTCTTCAATGTGCCTCCGGCGGCTGCGGACGTCGTCGCAGAAGCTGCACCGTCGCCGACGCCCACCCCTGAAGCCCCTGCCGCCGAGGCGGGGCTCGCCAAAGCGGCGATGTGGCCATGGGAAATGATGAATGAATTGAACGCCAAAATGCAGGAGCAACTGGCGGAATCAACGCACAAACAGTCCGCCCGCAAGAAACCCGCCGGCAGTGCCACTTCGGCAGCACGCAAAGCGGCGGCAACGAAAAAACCGGCAGTGAAACGCGGATCTAAGAAGACCGATTGATCAGCCTGCCGCTTTAGCGGCATCCACCATATGTTGCGCAAACCAGGGGCCTGCGCCATACAGTAGCGCAGCCGCACCCATCAGCAGCAAAGTGCCATAAAAAATCTGCAGGCGGGTTTTGCGCAAGCCCTCCGGAAATGCACGGCAAAAAAATATCGGTCCGAGTATGGGCAGGAAAACAACAAAGGCGGCCCACCACCAGCCACGGACAATGCTCGCTGGAATAACCACAATGTAGCCAACCAGCAGCAACACAACACCAATAGCGGCCATCAACGCAACGGCCAATATGAATGCAAAAAAACCAATCTCCATCTCAGAACCTCTGATTATTTCTTTTGTTTAGCGGGCCGTTGCCAACCCGTCAGCGATAGCTGTTTGGCTCGCGACACTGTGAGCGCATCCGGCGGCGCATCTTTCGTCAGGGTTGTGCCGGCACCGAGCGTGGCACCACGCCCCACGGTGACCGGCGCCACGAGCTGCGTATCGGAACCGATGAATGCGTCATCTTCAATCACTGTGCGGTGCTTGTTGGCACCATCGTAGTTGCAAGTGATGGTCCCCGCGCCGATATTGACGCGCTCACCCACGGTTGCATCACCTACATACGCTAGATGATTGGCTTTTGAGCCATTACCGAGCTGCGTATTCTTGAGTTCGACGAAGTTGCCCACGTGCGCTCCCGTACCCAGTGTAGAACCCGGGCGTAGGCGCGCATACGGACCCACCACAGCATCCGGACCGACCTCGGCCTGATCCAGGTGGCTGAAGGCATCAATACGCGCACCGGCTTTGACGGTGACATCGCGCAGTACACAGTACGGACCGATCTGCACACCTTCTTCGAGCGTCACACGTCCTTCAAAGACGCAACCGACATCGATACTGACATCACGCCCGCATGTCAGTGTGCCACGCACATCGATGCGCGCCGGGTCCGCCAGACGCACACCTTCGATCATGAGTTGTTCGGCCTGATGCTGTTGCCAGACGCGTTCTAATGCCGCCAACTGCACTTTCGAATTCACACCAGAAACTTCCCAAGCATGCTGCGGCGAAACCGTGTGCACAGGCACGCCCATTTGTACCGCCATACCTAGTAGATCAGTCAGGTAGTACTCACCTTGCGCGTTGTTGTTCGACAAGGCCTCAAGCCATGATTGCAGATGCGCTGCAGGCAAGCAGAGGATGCCGGTATTGATTTCTGTAATTTTGCGCTGAGCATCCGTCGCATCTTTTTCCTCGACATTGCACACAACCTTGCCGGCGGCATCGCGCACGATACGGCCATAGCCCGTTGGGTTATCGAGGTGCTGAGTCACCAGACCCACACCGTCGCCCGCGGCTTGCAGCAATCCTTTTAAAGTCGTTGGCTGGATCAGCGGCACATCCCCATACAGAATGAGTACTTGCCCATCCTTGGGCAACGGCTGCAATGCTGGCAGTGCCATCTGCACGGCATGCCCGGTGCCCAGTTGTGGCGATTGCAGTGCAAACTGCACACCGGCATCGGCCAATGCGCCTTCTACGGCAGGTGCGCCATGGCCAACGACGACCACGGTATTTTTCGAATTCAACGCGGCAGCGGCAGCAATGACGTGGCGCACCATGGCTTGCCCGGCAATCGGGTGCAACACCTTAGGCAAACCTGACCGCATGCGGGTGCCTTGACCGGCGGCAAGAATAACGACCTGCAAAGGGTGCGAATGACTCAAAACCAACTCCGTTAATCGCTTCTTTAATACCCTCAAGGATACCGGAAGCCCAAAGACAAAGGGCGGCCGAAGCCGCCCTTTTTCTGATACGCGCTCGGATTAACGAGGTAGCATCGTGGTGCCCATGAGGAACTGGTCAACCTCACGCGCACACTGACGACCTTCCCGGATCGCCCAGACGACCAGCGATTGGCCACGGCGGACATCGCCCGCAGCAAAAACCTTGGCAACGTTCGTCTTGTAGCAACCATCGCCATCGGTCGTCGCCTTGGCGTTCTGGCGCGCATCCTTCTCCACACCGAAGGCGTCAAGTAGACCGCCAACCGGATTCGTGAAACCCATAGCCAAAAACGCGGCATCGCACGGCAGCTCGAATTCCGAACCGGCGACTTCGGTCATCTTGCCACCTTGCCAATCCAGACGAACGGCCTTGAGGGCTCTGACGTTACCCTTGCCGTCGGTGATGAACTCCTTGGTACCAACTGCGAAGTCGCGCGAGCAACCTTCGTCGTGCGAAGTCGACGTGCGCAGCTTGATCGGCCAGTACGGCCAGACCAGCGGCTTATCTTCCTGCTCTGGCGGCATCGGCATCAGCTCGAACTGGGTCACTGACGCAGCACCATGGCGATTCGAAGTCCCCACACAGTCGGAACCCGTATCGCCGCCGCCGATTACGATGACATGCTTGCCCTTGACGCTAATCGGGTTAGCCTTGCCTTGCTGCACTTCCTTGTTTTGTGGGATCAAGAATTCCAACGCAGCGTAGATACCCTTGAGCTCACGACCCGGTACCGGCAGATCACGCGGCACTTCCGAACCCGCTGCAAGAATAACGGCGTCGAAATCCTTCTTCAACGCGTCAGCCGACACAAAGGTCTCCGCGTCGTTGTTGATCCCTTGCGGCAGGTCCTTGTGACCAACGAGCACCTTAGTCTTGAAGGCCACACCTTCGGCTTCCATTTGCTTGACGCGGCGATCGATCAGCGTCTTTTCCATCTTGAAGTCGGGGATGCCATAACCGAGCAGACCACCGATGCGATCGCTCTTTTCGAAAACGGTTACATCGTGACCAGCACGCGCCAGCTGTTGTGCAGCGGCCAAACCTGCAGGGCCAGACCCAATGATCGCGACACGCTTACCCGTTTTGTTCTGCGGCGGTTGCGGCACAACCCAACCCGAGGCCCAAGCCTTATCGATGATGGCGCGCTCGATAGACTTAATGCCCACCGGTGCCACATTAATACCCAGCGTACAGGCGGCTTCACACGGTGCCGGACAAATACGGCCCGTGAATTCCGGGAAGTTATTGGTCGAATGCAGTACGTTGATCGCATCCTGCCACTGACCGTGATAAACAAGGTCGTTCCAATCCGGAATGATGTTGTTCACGGGACAGCCGTTATTACAGAACGGAATGCCGCAATCCATACAACGGGCACCCTGTTGCTCGGCAGCCGCGTCTTCCAGAACCGCAACGAACTCACGGTAATGCTGTTTGCGTGCGTCCGGCTTTTCGTAGGTTTCGCTTAAACGTTCGAACTCGAGGAATCCAGTCGGCTTTCCCATTACACAGCCTCCTTAACCTTGGCATTTTTCTTGATGTCATCCAGGGCGCGACGGTATTCGTGCGGCATGACCTTGATGAACTTGGCGCGGTGCTTCTCCCAATGGTCGAGCATGTTCTTGGCGTATTGCGACCCCGTCCATTTGACGTGATTAGCGATCAGCGTTTTGAGCAGATCTTCATCATGCATGGTGAGGTGGCGCAGATCAACGGCACCGTATTCGGTATCTTCACCAAATTCCGATGCAGCTGCAGCCGCCTTTTCGGCCGGCAGGGGCTCAAGCGCAACCTGGGTCATGTTGCAGCGGCTCGCGAACTTGCCATCAACATCGTAGACATACGCAAAACCACCGGACATACCGGCACCGAAGTTGCGGCCGGTCTGACCCAGCACAACCACCGTACCACCGGTCATATATTCACAACCGTGATCGCCGACACCTTCAACAACGGCTGTGGCACCAGAGTTACGAACGGCAAAGCGCTCGCCACCGACACCACTGAAATAGGCTTCGCCATCGGTCGCACCGTAAAGCACGGTGTTACCAACGATGATGTTGTCTTGCGTTTCACCGCGGAAAGCCGCCGGCGGACGCACCACGATACGACCACCCGACAGACCCTTACCAACATAGTCGTTACCTTCGCCTTCAAGGACGAAGTTCACGCCCTTGGCGAGGAATGCACCGAAGCTCTGACCGGCGGTACCGTGCAGACGGATTGTTAGTGTGTCTTCCGGCAGACCGGCAGCGCCGTAACGCTTGGCGATGTCGCCCGAAAGCATGGCACCGACGCTGCGGTTCAGGTTGCGGATCGGAAAATCCAACTCCTGCTTTTCTTTACGGGTGATCGCTGGCTTGGCGGCACCGATCAGTTCGTGATCGAGTGCACGCTCCAGACCGTGGTCCTGTGTTTCGGCATGGCGGATCGCCACTTCGTCCGGCACGGCAGGCATATGGAAGATCTTCGAGAAGTCCAGGCCCTTGGCCTTCCAGTGTTCCACACCGGCACGGGTGTCGAGCAGATCGGCGCGGCCGACTAGATCATCAAAGCGGCTGACACCCATCGAGGCCATGAGCTTGCGCACTTCTTCAGCGATGAAGAAGAAGAAATTAACGACATGCTCCGGCTGACCGCTGAAGCGCTTGCGCAGCTCCGGGTCCTGCGTGGCGACGCCAACCGGGCAAGTGTTCAGATGGCATTTGCGCATCATGATGCAACCGGTAACCACCAGCGGGGCCGTCGCGAAACCGAATTCGTCGGCACCGAGCAGAGCGCCGATAACAACGTCACGACCGGTCTTGAGCTGGCCATCCGTCTGCAAGCGCACACGACCGCGCAGGCGGTTGAGCACGAGCGTCTGCTGGGCTTCGGCCAGGCCGAGTTCCCACGGCGCGCCGGCGTGTTTGACCGAAGAGATCGGCGAAGCACCCGTACCGCCATCATGACCAGCGATCACGATGTGATCGGCCTTGGCCTTGGCGACACCAGCGGCCACCGTGCCGACGCCGACTTCGGCGACGAGCTTCACGGAAACCGAAGCGACCGGATTCGAGTTCTTCAGATCGTGAATCAGCTGCGCCAGATCTTCGATCGAGTAGATGTCATGGTGTGGCGGCGGCGAAATCAGACCGACACCCGGCACCGAGTGGCGCAGGAAGCCGATATATTCGCTGACCTTATGACCCGGTAGCTGGCCGCCTTCACCTGGCTTAGCACCCTGCGCCATCTTGATCTGGATCTGGTCCGAGTTGGCCAGATATTCGGCGGTGACGCCGAAACGACCCGAGGCCACCTGCTTGATCGCGGACATCTTCGAGTCGCCGTTG
>CALKUR010000050.1 GCA_937996725.1 uncultured Dechloromonas sp.
ACCGCAAAGGCCGCATCACCATCGAGATCCGCAGTGCGCCCGATGGTGCGGTGCTGCTGGATGTGGTGGACAACGGCAGCGGTATCGCACCGGACATCCTGCCGCGGATCTTTGAACCCTTCTTTACTACGAAGGACTTTGGTCAAGGTAGCGGTTTAGGGCTTGCTATGACCTATGGTTTTGTCAAACAGTCGGGGGGCGGCATCATGGTACAGAGTGAACCCGACCGTGGCACGGTCATGTCGATTCTATTGCCTCGATGTGACAACATCACAGAAGAAGCACTCACCACAGACGGCGACCTGCCCGCTGTCGTTCGTGAAGGCCAACTTGTTCTCTTGGTGGAAGACGATACTGCCGTGCGCCAGGTCGTTCGTCGGCAACTTTTGGAACTCGGATTTCCCGTCATCGAAGCCGGTAATGCCGCAGAGGCAAGAACCCTTCTCCGCCAAGTCTCGGAGATTTCCATCTTGCTCACCGACGTCATTATGCCGGGCAGCCAGAATGGCCGGGAAATGGCACAAGAAGCCAAAGCAGACAACCCCAACCTGCATGTTGTCATCATGAGCGGTTATGAAGAGTCAGCACCCGCAACGAACGCTGCCACGGCCTTTGCAACCCTGAGCAAACCGTTTACAAAGAAACAACTCGCCGCCGCGCTAGGGAGAATTTAGACATGGCAGAAGTGACCCCGATCAAAGTCCTGGTCGTTGAAGATGAGCCACAAATTGCGGCCAGCATCAAATCCACACTTGCGAAGGCTGGTTTTGACTGCCACCTCGCACTCAGTGCTGCCAATTTCCTTCACCAGTTAGCCGCAATGAATCCGGACCTATGCATCATCGACCTGGGGCTGCCTGATCTTGATGGCATGGACCTCATTAATGAGGTCAAGGCACAAACGGACGCGAACGTACTCATTCTATCTGGCCGCGGCCAAGTGAAAGATAAAGTCAGCGGGCTGGAAACGGGTGCCGATGATTATATGGTTAAGCCTTTCGATCATGCCGAGCTCGTTGCGCGCGTCAGAAGCATCGTTCGGCGCAAACCAGAAAAAAGCGTTTTATCCCCGCAAAAAGAGATCGCGTGCTTTGATCAGTGGCAATTCAATCTATCCAATCACAAGCTGGTCGCTAAAAATGGCGAAGCGACCACACTGACCGTTGCAGAAGCCGAGTTACTCGTCACACTTGTGAAGAACCCCCGTCGCATCCTCTCCCGTGAGCGTTTACTCAGCCAACGAAATTTTTCCCCTACAGATCGTAGTGTTGATATACGAATCTCCAGACTCCGCAAAAAACTGGAGCAAGGTTACACTGATCAAGAATTGATCAAGACCGTCTACGGGGCAGGCTACATATTCCTTGCAGACGTCTTATGGATAACGAGCACCCATGAATAATCCATCAGAATTACTGGCCGGATACAGTATCCGTGCTTGCTATGCAGATACCGACGCCGCAGGCGTCATCCACCATGCACGTCTTCTAGAGTTTTTTGAGCGGAGCCGCACAGAGTGGCTTGAAAGCATCGACGCTGGCCCAAAAATACTGGAGCGTCAGAACCTATTACTCATCATTCGCGAAGTGATGCTTCAATTTCACCAGCCGGGGCGGCTCAATGACCGTTTGGCGTTTAGCCATCGAATCAGCAAGTTAGGGAATTCCCAGTTTGCGCTGGAACAGTCTGTTTATGTCATTCGAGATAATGAACCGAATACGGCCGACCCAAAGAACTGCCTGGCGAGCGCCACATTTCACATTGTCTGCATTAGCATCGACAAAATGAAGTCGCATCCTTTACCATCAGCAATAGTCCATGCAGCACAATTGGTAGATCTAGGCACCCAATCATGACGACAAATAAATGCATCGCGCCTCACGACCTGAAAAGACGCTTTCATGATGGGCTAAGCATCATGTTCGGCGGATTCATGGGCTGCGGCACCCCTGAAAAAATCATCGACCTTATTCTTGACTCTGGTGCCAAAGACCTCACCATCATTGGCAACGACACGGCTTTTCCGGATACGGGGGTTGGCAGGCTTATTTCTGCTGATCGGGTCAAAAAAGTCATTGCCTCACATATTGGAACCAACCCTTTAAC
>CALKUR010000051.1 GCA_937996725.1 uncultured Dechloromonas sp.
TCTGGTCGCGGGTGCGCTGAAACGCTATGGCCTGGAAGGCAAGGTGCTTGGCAAGTGTGCCGGCGCCGCGCTGGAACACGTCCTGCTCAAGCACCCGTTTTACGCCAGGGAAGTGCCGGTCATTTGCGGCGAACATGTGACGACGGATGCCGGTACCGGCCTCGTGCACACCGCCCCGGCGCATGGCGTTGACGACTTCAATATCGGTAAGAAGTACGGTCTTCCGGTCGAGAACCCGGTGGGTGACGATGGGCGCTTCCTGCAAAAGACCCCGGCGCTGCCGACGGGTCCTCTGGCCGGATTGAGCGTTTGGGAAGCCAACCCCAAGGTGCTTGAAACCCTGCGCGATAACCAGCGCCTGCTGGCAGAAGTGAAACTGCAGCATAGTTATCCGCACTGCTGGCGCCACAAGACCCCGATTATTTTCCGGGCGACCACGCAGTGGTTCGTGGGCATGGATACGCCGCCGAAGCCGGGCGCATCGACCTTGCGTCATCTGGCTGAAGTCGCTGTCGGTGATACGAATTTCTATCCGGCCTGGGGCCGCGCGCGTCTGGAAGCGATGATCCGTAACCGCCCTGACTGGTGCGTGTCGCGTCAGCGTAACTGGGGTGTGCCGATTCCGTTCTTCTTGAACAAGGAAACTAACGAACTGCATCCGCGTACGCCAGAACTGATCGAAGAAGTCGCCAAGCGTGTCGAGCAGTCGGGCATTGAGGCCTGGTTCCAGTTAGATCTGGCCGAGCTGCTCGGCGATGACGCAAAAAATTACCGCAAGCTCTCGGACACACTGGACGTGTGGTTCGATTCGGGTACGACGCACTGGCACGTGATGCGCGGTTCGCACGCCAACGAGCATGCGTTCCCGGCCGATCTGTACCTGGAAGGTTCTGACCAGCATCGCGGCTGGTTCCAGTCGTCGCTGCTCACCGGCTGTGCGCTCGATGGCCGCGCCCCGTACAAGGCGCTGCTGACCCACGGCTTTGTCGTTGACGGCAAGGGCCGCAAGATGTCGAAGTCGGTCGGTAACGTGATCTATCCGCAGGAAGTGGCCGACAAGATGGGTGCCGAAATCCTGCGTCTGTGGGTCGCCAATACCGACTACTCGGGCGAGCTCACCATCTCCGATGAAATTCTGAAGCGTGTCGTCGAAGGCTACCGCCGTATCCGTAACACCTTGCGCTTCCTGTTAGCGAATACCGATGATTTTAATCCGGCCACCGACAGTGTGCCGGTCGCTAAGATGCTCGAGATCGACCGTTATGCCATCGAGATGGTGCGCGCGCTGCAAACCTCGGTGCAGACCGATTACGACCACTATGATTTCCACCACATCGTACAGTCGCTGCAGAACTTCTGTTCAGAAGAGCTTGGTGCCTTCTATCTGGATGTGCTCAAAGATCGTCTCTATACGACCGCGCCAGATTCGCTGGCACGTCGTTCGGCACAGACGGCGCTGTGGCTGATCACGCAGACGATGCTGCGCCTGATGGCACCGATTCTGGCATTTACCACCGAAGAAGTCTGGGCGCTGCTGTCGAAGAAGATCGCTGGTGCGCCAGCGTCGATCATGCTCAGCGATGCTGATGCGCTGCCCGATGTTGCCGATGCGGCGGCACTTACGGAGAAATGGGATCGTATTCGTGCGATTCGCGCCGAGGTGGCACGCGCTATGGAAACCGTGCGTGGCGAAGGCGCGATCGGTTCGTCCTTACAAGCCGAAGTCAGTGTCACGGCACCGGCGACTGATGCAGACGCGCTGCGTAGCCTGGGCGACGATCTGAAATTCGTCTTCATCAGTTCTGCCGCCAGTGTGGTGGAAGGTGATGCGCTGGAGGTCCGCGTGACACCGAGTCAGCAATCGAAGTGTGAGCGTTGCTGGCATCAACACGCCAGCGTCGGTCATAATGCCGCGCATCCGAGCTGGTGTGATCGCTGCGTCGCCAATGTGGACGGCGCGGGCGAGGTTCGTTTCTGTGCCTGATCTGCTGATGCAACGTCGCAGCGCCCTCGGCTTCGGCCTGTGGGTAGCGGCCGCGGTCATTGTGCTGGACCAGCTCTCCAAACTGTGGGTGCTCAATAGCTTCATGCCCGGTGAATCCGTTAAAGTTACGCCGTTCTTCAATCTGGTGCTGGTGTTCAATCCGGGCGCGGCATTCAGCTTTCTGGCCGACCATGCGGGTTGGCAACGCTGGTTCTTCACGGTCATCGCACTGGCGATCAGTGGCTGGATCCTCTGGCAGCTACGCGCGCTACGTCCGCGTACACGTTACAGTCTGGGGCTGGCGCTCATCATGGGCGGCGCGCTGGGCAACCTGATCGACCGCCTCTGGTTGGGCATGGTGATCGACTTTATCGATCTGCATGCCGCCGGCTGGCATTGGCCGGCCTTTAACGTGGCCGATAGCGCCGTCTGTGTCGGCGCCGTACTCTATGTGCTGTGCCAGTCGCGCGCGCAATAAGGAATGAATCTATGAGTCAGCAACAGGATGCCCGTATTCACCCCGACAGCTTTCTAACTCTGCATTATCGTTTGACGACACAGGATGGTGAGGAAGTGGTGAGCACCTTTGATTTGGGTCCGGCGACGATCCAGATGGGTAACGGCGAACTCAACGAAAACCTTGAGGCCTGCCTGGTTGGTCTGGTGCCGGGCGAACACGCCATTTTCGATGTGCCGGCCGAAGCTGGTTTTGGCCAGCACAACCCTGGGCTGGTGCAGCGTATTGCGATTGGCGCCTTGCCGGTGGGGCAGGATCTCAAAGAAAACACCCTGATTGAATTTACGTCGCCGGAGGGTGCCGAGTTCGCTGGTTTCGTGCGCGAGCTGGATGATACGCACGCACTGATGGATTTTAATCATCCGCTGGCAGGCAAGAGCCTGCGTTTTGAAGTGCAGATTATCGGATTGCTATGAGCGTGAGTGAATCCAAGATGATGCCCATTGTTCTGGCGAACCCGCGCGGCTTCTGCGCCGGTGTGGAGCGGGCGATTGCAATCGTCGAACGCGCACTGGAACAGTTCGGTGCGCCGATCTATGTGCGTCATGAAGTCGTGCATAACAAGTTCGTGGTTGAAGGATTGCGCGCGCGCGGTGCTATTTTTGTCGAAGCCCTAAGCGATGTGCCACAGGGGTCGACACTGATTTTCAGCGCACATGGTGTGCCGAAATCCGTACGTGATGAAGCGGCCGAACGTGGCCTGCGTATTTTCGATGCCACCTGTCCGCTGGTCACCAAGGTGCATGTGGAAGTGTCCAAGATGCGTGCCGAGGGTCGCGAGATCATCATGATCGGCCACAAGGGTCACCCCGAAGTCGAAGGCACGATGGGGCAATCCTCGGGCGGTATGTATCTGGTCGAGACCGTTGACGATGTCGCGCAGCTCAAAGTGCCGAACCCATCGCTGCTCGCCTACGTGACGCAAACGACGTTGTCGGTGGATGATGCGGCGACCATTGTGAACGCGTTGCGCGCGAAGTTTCCGGAGATTGTCGGTCCGAAAAAGGATGATATCTGTTACGCCACGCAGAATCGGCAGGATGCCGTGCGCGCGCTGGCCAAAGACTGTGATCTCGTATTGGTCGTTGGTTCGGTGACGAGCTCCAACTCGAACCGTTTGCGCGAACTGGCCGAACTGCTCGGCCGTCAGGCACATCTGATCGACCGCGCTGAGAATATTGACCCCGACTGGTTGCAGGGTGCGCCGCGGATCGGCGTGACAGCCGGTGCTTCGGCACCCGAGGTGCTCGTTGACGAAGTTATCGCGCGACTGCACGCACTAGGTGCGGGTACGGTACAGAATCTCGATGGGGTCGTCGAGGACGTTAAGTTTCCGTTGCCGAGCGGACTCCGCTAAACGCACTATTCGTTCTGCCATGTCCGAATCCGCATCCCGCCATTCTTGTTACCACTGCGGGCTGGAGATTCCAGACGGGGTTGATTTGTCGGTCACTATTGGTAGTGCCTCTCGTGAGATGTGCTGCGAGGGCTGTCGTGCGGTTGCCGAGGCCATCGTAACGAACGGACTCGAAGCTTATTACTCGAATCGAGATTCGTTACCGGAGTCGCCGCGCGAAGCGATGCCGGATATTCTCGACGCCTTGGTGCTTTATGATCAGGCCGAGTTCCAGAAGACGTTTGTCCGCGCGTTGGGTGAGCACGAGCATGAAGCGGCGCTGGTGCTCGAGGGTATTACCTGTGCCGCCTGCGTCTGGTTGAATGAACAGCATGTGGCGCGCTTACCCGGCGTGTTGGCGGTAGAAGTGAATTACACAACGCGGCGTGCGCGTGTGCGCTGGGATGATCGGCACATTGCCTTGTCGCAGATTCTGAAAGCGATCACTGACATCGGTTACCGTGCGCACCCATTTGACCCGGCACGTCAGGAAGCGGTAGCCCAGAAAGAACGTCGCGCCATGCTGTGGCGTCTGGCCGTTTCCGGTCTGGGCATGATGCAGGTGATGATGTACGCCTATCCGACCTATGTCGCGAACGAGGGCGAACTCACTCCGGACGTTGAAACGCTGCTGCGCTGGTCCAGCCTGCTGCTCACGCTGCCGGTGATCCTGTATGCCTGCGGTCCATTTTTCAGAAACGCCTGGCGTGACATCAAGCTGCGTCGGGTCGGTATGGATACCCCGGTGGCCCTTGGTATTGGCGTGGCCTTTGTGGCGAGCGTTTGGGCGACGCTCATTGGCCATGGCCATGTCTATTACGACTCCATCAACATGTTCGTGTTCTTCTTGCTGGGCGGCCGTTATCTGGAATTGCTGGCCAGACAGAAGGCATTACGCGCGACGGAAGAGCTTGGCCGACTGGCACCAGCCTTTGCCGATCGACTGATCGGGCCGGGTGGCGAGGCCAGTGTTGAGCGTGTGTTGGTGTCGACCCTCAATGTGGGTGACCGTGTACTCGTGAAACCCGGCACCCAGATCCCGGCCGACGGCGTCGTGATCGACGGTGCCTCTAGTGTGGATGAATCCCTGCTGACTGGGGAAAGCCATCCCGTGAGTAAATCCATCGGTTCTGTGGTGACCGGTGCTTCGACGAATATCAATAGCCCGTTGACGGTGCACGTGTCACAGGTTGGCGAGGCGACGCGCTTGGCGGCTATCTTGCGCCTTATGGAGCGAGGTGCGCTGGAAAAGCCGGCGACGGTGACGGTGGCCGATCGCGTTGCCTCCTGGTTCCTCTGGGGGTTGCTCGGTTTATCAGCCGCGACTGCGGTGGCCTGGTGGGTGATTGATCCCTCGCGGGCGCTACCGATTACGGTGGCGGTGCTGGTGGTGAGCTGCCCGTGCGCCTTATCATTGGCGACGCCGGTGGCCCTGACGATTGCCACTGGACGCTTGGCACGTGAAGGCTTGTTGATCACGCGCGGTCATGCGATTGAGGTATTGGCGCAGGTGACCGATGTGGTTTTTGATAAGACTGGGACGTTGACCACCGGCGTGATGCAGCTGACGCATATCGAGCCTTTGGCCAGTCTGGATACTCAGACTTGCTTGTCGTTGGCCGCGGCGCTGGAGCAGCGCTCCTCCCATCCTTTGGGGCATGCTTTGTTGCGCGCCGCCGAAGGCTTGGTATTGGCGACGGCCTTGGACGAACAGCATGTAACCGGCGGCGGCATTGAAGCCACGATTGATGGTCGACGTTTACGGATTGGTCATGCGGCCTATGTGCAAGCATTGGTCGGCCAGGATCTGCCGCCATCGGTGGCAGCGGCATCCTCCCGTTCGGTTACGACCTTGTATCTGGGTGAGTTGGGTGTTTGGTTGGCACGTCTCGACATTACCGATGAAGTCCGCGACGACGCCCATCGCACCATCCGTGCGCTGCAATCGATGGGCTGTCGGGTGGCGTTGTTGTCGGGCGATGACCCAGCCGTGGTAGCAGAACTCGCCGAGAAGCTTGGCATTTCTGTGGCCTACGGCCGCGAAACCCCACAAACCAAACTGGACCGCGTGGCGGCCTGGCAGGACGAGGGTCGGGTGGTTTGTATGGTCGGTGATGGGGTAAACGATGCGCCAGTCCTAGCGCAGGCTCAGGTTTCGGTCGCCATGGGGGAGGGAACGGAGCTGGCGCGCACCCAGGGCGATTGTGTACTCCTTGGCCGGCATCTGCATGTTTTGGCAGATGGCCTAGGTCTAGCGCGCGCCACCCGCCGGACGATTCGCGAAAATCTCTGGTGGGCGGTGGTCTACAATGCCATCGCGTTGCCGGTGGCGATGGGTGGTTTCCTGACGCCCTGGTTGGCCGGTATTGGCATGTCATTCAGCTCGCTTTGGGTGGTGTTGAACTCTTTACGCCTCCAGCGCAAAGTCATTGCCGCAGACAACAGGGGGTAAATCCGTGGAATCGTTGTATTTGCTCATCCCTGTATCGATTGTGTTGGTCTTTGTGATTGCCGGATTGTTCTGGTGGTCGGTGCGGTCCGGTCAGTTTGATGACCTAGAAGGGCCAGCGCATCGGATTTTGATGGATGCTGACAAGCCCCTGTCGGAACAGGGTACTCACTCGAAACCACCGGTTAAAGACGCCTTAGCCAAGCGCAATGCTGAGGATTTGCCGCCAAACTGAAGCGTTATCTAGACGCTGCGGCGCAGCATTATTTGATCGATATCAATAAATGGCCAAGTATTTGGCTTTGCTTGTCTTTAAGTCTTGTATCAGACATGAGATCTCCGGATACTTCCCGTTGCGGGGTTTCAGGACTCGGTCCTCACCCCGCTTCTCTGTTGGGGTTGGGGTGCGCTGTCTAGGCAGTGCACCTTTTTTTTGCCCGGTTTCGCGCCGCCTATCCCGCCCAGGGCTTGCGCCCAGAGGCAAACTTTGACGTAGATCAAATAATACGAATTCAGTTAGAATTAAGCCTACGTTAAGGAATGGTTTTCGTGCAAAATCATGGTGTTTGTTCAATCAAAGAGGTGCGTCCAATGTCTGTAATGTCGGATACGCAATCTGTATACAACTACAAGATTGTTCGGCAATTTGCCGTAATGACGGTGATCTGGGGGATTGTCGGCATGCTGGTGGGGGTGATTGTTGCCGCCCAGCTCGTCTGGCCGGAACTCAATTTCGCTCCCTACCTGACCTTTGGTCGTCTGCGTCCGCTGCATACCAACGCCGTGATTTTTGCGTTTGGCGGCTGTGCGCTATTTGCGACGTCCTACTACGTTGTTCAACGCACCTGTTATACGCGTATTTTTTGCGACAAGCTCGCGGCCTTCACGTTCTGGGGCTGGCAGCTGATCATCGTGCTGGCCGCTATCACGCTGCCGCTGGGCATGACGTCGGGTAAGGAATACGCCGAACTCGAGTGGCCGATCGATATCCTGATCGCGGTGGTGTGGGTTGCCTACGCCATCGTGTTCTTCGGTACGATTGCTAAGCGCAAAGTCGGCCATATCTACGTGGCCAATTGGTTCTACGGTGCCTTCATCATCGCCGTTGCTCTGCTGCACATCGTGAACAGCGCCGAAATGCCGGTGAGCTTCCTCGGCATGAAGTCGTATTCGGCATACTACGGCGCACAAGATGCGATGGTTCAGTGGTGGTATGGCCATAACGCCGTGGGCTTCTTCCTGACTGCTGGCTTCTTGGGCATGATGTACTACTTCGTGCCGAAGCAGGCGGGTCGTCCGGTTTACTCGTACCGTCTGTCGGTTGTCCACTTCTGGGCACTGATCTTTACGTACATGTGGGCGGGTCCGCACCATCTGCACTACACCGCGCTGCCGGACTGGACTCAGTCGCTGGGTATGGTTTTCTCGCTGATCCTGCTGGCACCATCGTGGGGTGGCATGATCAACGGCATCATGACGCTGTCGGGTGCTTGGCATAAGCTGCGTGATGATCCGATCCTGAAGTTCCTGATCACCTCGCTGTCGTTCTATGGCATGTCGACCTTCGAAGGCCCGATGATGGCGATCAAGACGGTGAACGCGTTGTCGCACTACACCGACTGGACCGTGGGTCACGTGCACTCGGGCGCCCTGGGTTGGGTGGCGATGGTGTCGATCGGTTCGATCTACTTCCTGATTCCGAAGCTGGTGGGCAAGCAGGAGATGTGGAGCACTAAACTGGTGACTGCGCACTTCTGGATCGCCACCGTGGGCGTTGTGCTGTACATCGCCTCGATGTGGATCTCGGGCGTGATGCAGGGCCTGATGTGGCGTGCGGTGAACGCCGACGGTACGCTGACTTACAGCTTTATCGAAGCAGTGAAGGCCAGCTACCCGTTCTGGGCAATCCGTGTCCTGGGCGGTGTGATGTTCCTTGCGGGCATGCTGGTGATGCTCTACAACGTGGTCAAGACTATGCAGGGTGCACGTATGGTTGATGACGCGGCTGTTCCGGCACCGGCCCACCACTAAGCTCAAGAGAATCGGAGAATTACGATGAAAATTACGCAAGAACTCGTTGAGCGCAAAGTAGGGTTGCTGATTGTGCTGACCTTCCTGACCGTTCTGGTGGGTGGTGCGATCGAGATCATCCCGCTGTTCTGGCAGAAGTCGACGACGACGCCAATCGAAGGTCTCAAGCCCTACGATGCCGTTCGTCTGGTGGGCCGTGATATTTACATCCGCGAAGGCTGTTACAACTGTCACTCGCAGATGATCCGTCCGTTCCGTGCAGAGACCGAACGTTACGGTCACTACTCGGTAGGTGGTGAGTCGGTTTACGACCATCCTTTCCAGTGGGGGTCGAAGCGTACCGGTCCGGATCTCGCCCGCGTTGGCGGCCGTTATTCTGATGCATGGCATGTTGCCCACTTGAACCAACCGCGTGATGTAGTGCCTGAGTCGAATATGCCGGCTTATCCGCACCTCCTGAGCACCAAGGCTTCGGCCACGGTCGGCTCGGACGTGGATGGCAAGATGGTTGCGTTGCGCCGTGTTGGCGTACCGTACACCGACGAGGATATCGCGGGTGCCAAGGAAGCCATTGGCGACAAGACCGAGATGGATGTTCTGGTGGCCTATCTGCAAGGTCTGGGTACGCTGCTGCCGAATACGGCAGCGGCAAGCGCAGCTCCAGCAGCGCCGGCTGTGCCTGCGGCTCAGTAATCACTATGGATCAGAACGATTTTCGTATCGCGGTTACGGTGGTGTCTTTCATCGCCTTTGTCGCGATTTTGTTCTGGGCGTATAACCGGAAGTCGAAGCCAGGTTTTGACGTGGCGTCGCGCATTCCGTTTGAAACCCTCGAGCAGGCCAAGCAGGACGAGGCCCGCGAATCGTCTCTGAAGTAATCCAAACCCGTCACGAACTTACGGAAGAATCATCATGCTAACTAGTGTTGCTTCGATTATCGTCACCATCGTGGTGCTCGGCAGCATCCTCGGTTGTGCCTTCATTCTCTGGAATCAGGCACGAGTCAAGTTGCCCAAAGGCAAGGTCGAAACCACCGGTCACGAGTGGGATGGCCTTGAGGAATACAACAATCCGCTGCCCAAATGGTGGATGGGTCTGTTCTGGATCACGGTGATCTTTGCACTGGCCTATGTTTTCCTCTATCCGGGCCTGGGTAATAACAAGGGTCTGCTGGATTGGTCGTCGGCTGGTCAGTGGCAGAAGGAAGTGAACAAGGCCGATGAGCAATATGGCCCGCTGTTCGCCAAATATGCCCAGACACCGGTTGCCGATCTGGCGCAGGATCCACAAGCTCTGGAAGTCGGTAAGCGCCTGTTCCTGACCTACTGCTACCAGTGTCACGGCTCGGACGCCCGCGGTGCTAAGGGTTTCCCGAATCTGACCGACAACGATTGGCTGTACGGTGGTTCGCCGGAGGTCATTCTGCAAACCATCACCAATGGTCGTAACGGCATGATGCCGCCGCATGCCCACCTGGGCGGCGAAGCGATCAAGAATCTGGCCAATTACGTCCGTTCGCTCTCGGGTCTGGCCAATGATTCGCTGGCCGCTGCCAAGGGCAAGGAACTCTTTGCCTCGTCGGGTTGCGCCGGTTGTCACGGTGCGGATGCCAAGGGCAATCAGGCCATCGGTGCCCCGAATCTGACCGACAACGTCTGGTTGTATGGCAGCTCGGAAAAGACCATTACCGAAACGATCACGAATGGCCGTCAAAACATGATGCCGGCCTTTGCTGATCGACTGAACGAAGGCAAGCTGAAACTGTTGGCTGCCTACGTTTATAGCCTGTCGCAAAAGCCTGCCGCCAAGTAATTTTGACACCAGGATACAAACGCCCCGCTGGTTTCCGGTGGGGCGTTTTTTTTGAGCGTCTCAAACGATATATACAAGCGTAAAATGTTGCAGTCGCAATAGCCTACGGGAATGATTCATGAGCCAGCAAGAGAACCCTTCGCAAAAACCTACAGATGTCGAGCAGTCGCTCTATGCCAAGCACAAGAAGGTCTATGCGCGCGAAACGCCGGGTAAGTTCAACTCGCTGCGCTGGTTTTTTGTATTTCTGACGCAGGCGATTTTCTATTTTGGTCCCTGGTTGCAGTGGAATGGTCGCCAGGCCCTGTTGTTTGATTTGGCCGAACGCAAGTTCTATCTCTTCGGTCTGGTCCTTTGGCCGCAGGACGTGATCTATCTATCGATCATCTTGTTGTTATCGGCATTTGGACTCTTCCTGTTCACGGCAGTGGCTGGGCGTCTGTTCTGCGGTTACGCTTGTCCGCAGACGGTCTACACCGAAATCTTCATGTGGATCGAGAACCGCTTAGAGGGTGATCGGAACGCTCGGATTAAATTGGACCAGTCGCCGATGTCTGGCCGTAAATTCCGCATCAAGGCTAGTAAGTATTTCCTGTGGGGCGTCCTGTCGTTGTGGACGGGGATCACCTTCGTGGGCTTCTTTATGCCGATGAAGGATCTGATCCAGGAACTCCTCACGCTGACGATCAGTGGCTGGTCGGCCTTCTGGGTATTCTTCTATAGTGCCTTCTGTTTTCTGCAAGCCGGTTTTATGCGCGAGCAGGTCTGTAAATACATGTGTCCGTATGCCCGATTCCAGGGTGTGATGTTTGATCCGGACACTCTGATTGTGACCTACGACGAGGCGCGTGGCGAGCCGCGCGGTGCACGTCGTAAAACAGATGACCTCAAGGCTAAAGGTATTGGTGATTGCGTCGATTGCAAGGTCTGCGTCCAGGTTTGTCCGACGGGTATCGATATCCGTAATGGCTTGCAGTACGAATGCATCGGTTGTGGGCTGTGCATTGACGCCTGTAATGAGATCATGGTCAAGATGGATTACCCGCCAGGGCTGATCCGCTATGCCACTGAAAATTCGGTGGCCAAGCAATACACGTCCAGCGAAACAATGCGTCATGTGTTCCGCCCACGAATTCTGCTGTACACCGGTATCCTCCTTTTAATCTTCGCAGCCTTCGTGTATTCCCTAGGCACGCGTATTCCCCTGCGCGTGGATGTGTTGCGTGATCGTGGTGTGATGTCCCGCGAGGTCGGCGATGGCCTGACAGAGAATGTGTATCTGCTGCACATCATGAACATGCAAGACACGACACGTACCTTCAGCGTTAAACCAGAAGGGCTAGAAGGTATTCGCATGGATGGTCTGGATGCGTTTACGGTTCAGCCACTGGAAAACCTGACACAGCCGATCAATGTGCGTGTGCCTGCCGGCGAAGGTAAGCCGGGGGCGAATCCGATTACTTTTGTGATTGTGGATACGCTGAACGCGGATGTCCGTCGCGACGAGAAATCTACCTTTATCCAACCGAATTGAACGCGATGAGTGAATTAGGTCAGACGCCCCCCGCGCCCTGGTATCGACACCGTTGGCCATGGATCCTGATGGCCGGTCCGGCCATCGTCATTGTGGCCGGCTTCATCACCGCTTGGCTGGCGATCGTAAGTTTTGACGGCCTAGTAGAAGACAACTATTACAAAGTTGGCTTGGCGGTGAACCAACAACTTCAGCAAAAGAAACTGGCCGCCCAGCTAGGACTGAAAGCTGACTTGTCTTACGTTGCGGCCGACCAAGAAGTGACACTCGTATTGACGGGTTTGCAGCCTGGGGCATTGCCCGATGATATTCGTTTGAAACTGGTACATCCGACCCGCAAGGGTGAAGATCAGATCGTTGTGCTGCATCGAAGCGGCAACCAATTTACCGGTAAATTTGAAACGCCACCCAGTGCTGGCCGCTGGAATGTGCTGCTTGAAGACCCTGTTGCCGGCTGGCGTATGGATACGGTCTGGGATTTACGCACGAACCAGCGTGTCACGTTTTCAGCAAAACCCCAATAATTTTTATTAGATAGAAAGGAGCACCATCATGGCTTGGAAAGAACTATTTACGACAGATGTCGGCCTGGCGAGTCTTGGCGTGATCGTTTTTGTAATCGGTATGTCGGTCTACTTCGGTCGCATGTTCAACAAAAAGATGAACGAGAAGCCGGGCAACGAGTAACTGTTTCGGACATTACGTAAAAAGCCCGGCCAGAGGAACTGAGCCGGGCTTTTTATTGGCGCTACTTCTGCTGGGTATTAGCGATAGACCAGCACCGGTGTCTTGGAGTGGGTAAGCACTTTCTGTGTTTCGCTGCCGAGGAGTAGGCCGCTGATACCGCGGCGTCCATGCGATGCCATGAAAATGAGGTCACAGGCTTTGTCCTGGGCGGTTTGAACGATGACCTCATAAGGCACATCGCTGGTCTCGGACACTGTCGTTGTCGTGACGCCGGCAGCCGCACAGATGTCTTCGGCCGCTTTCAGATTGCGATGTGCGATGGTGTTGGTGAGCTTGCTGAACTCATCGGGGGGCGTCGGGTCAATCATGGCACCGTCACCGTAGTAGCTCACCGGGTATTCGGGCTTAACAAACAGAATGGTGATAGATGCCTTGGTTTCGCTGGCAAACTCTGCGGCCTTGCGGGTCGCCATCAGCGAGAGATCTGAGCCATCAATCGGGAGCAGGAGGTGCTTGAACATGTGATGCCTTTCAATGAGCGGGGCGGCCACTGGCAATCTCTGCCAGGCCCTCTGGGTTGGTGATCTGTAGGTGACGGGTCTGCACATCGACTAGGCCGTCTTCCTGAAAACGGGAGAATAGACGAGAAACGGTTTCTAACGATAGGCCGAGGTAACTGCCGATTTCCTCCCGGGTCATGCGCAGAACGAAGGTATTCGGCGAGTAACCCAGACGCGAAAAGCGTTTGCCTAGATCCACGATGAATGCTGCCAAGCGCGCTTCGGAGCGCATGTTGGCTAAAATCTGGAAGGCCGCCTGGTCCTGAACCAGGCGCTGGCTCATCAGGCGGTTCAGGTGGGCATGAAGGGTAGGGAACGATGCTGCAATTTCCTCAACATTGCCATACGGCATCAGGCAAACTTCGCTGACTTCCAATGCCACGGCGCGGCAAGCATGATGCCCATGACCAATGCCGTCCATCCCCAGGATTTCGCCGGTCATGAGAAAGCCGGTAACTTGGTCGCGCTGCGAGTTGCTGGGTACCAGTGTTTTGAAGAAGCCGCTGCGCACTGCATAAATGGCGTTAAAGGATTCACCTTGCTCAAACAGGGTTTCGCCGCGCTGAAGGCGACGACGTGTCGGAAACCATTGGTCCAGTGAGTCCAGTTCCTCGACGTTGAGCGAGGGCGGATGGCAGACGGCGTTCATGTCGCAATGCAAGCATTGTGCCTTCAACTCTGCGACATCAACCCCCCGGGATTTGTGCGTACACGAATCCTTGTTTTTGAAATCCTGAACTTCGGTCTTGCTGGACATATAATTCGTCTATGAACAGTACAACGATGGCTCAAACGGGTTTGGTGGACCGGGACATTTGTCGCCGATTTGACATCAGCGGCCCCCGTTACACATCCTACCCGACTGCGGACAGGTTTCAAGCAGATCCGGGTGCCGAGTTTTTGGTGTACGCGTTAGGTCACCGACCGGCACCGGAACAGCCAGTTTCATTATATGTCCATCTGCCGTTCTGTAGCACGGTCTGTTATTACTGCGGTTGTAATAAGGTCATTACCAAAGATCACAGCAAATCTTCACGCTATATCGATTATCTAGAGCGTGAGATCGATATGCAACTTGCCGCATTTAATGGTACGCGTCGGGTAGCGCAGTTGCACTGGGGCGGTGGTACGCCGACTTTTCTCAATGATGCAGAAATGGCGCGCCTGATGGGCGCGTTGCGCACCCGCTTTGAGTTCTTGCCTGAAGGTGAGTATTCCATTGAGATTGATCCACGCTCGGTTAATCCGGCTCGGGCGCATACGCTGGCGGAGCTCGGCTTTAATCGCATGAGTTTGGGGATTCAAGATTTTGATCCGCTGGTACAAAAAGCCGTCAATCGAATCCAAACATTCGAACAGACGCGTGATGTGCTGCTGGCCGCGCGCGATGCCGGTTTTAAATCGGTATCAGTGGATCTGATTTACGGCTTGCCACGTCAAACGCTCGAAGGTTTCCGGGCCACGCTGGAGAAAACGCTTAGCCTGGCACCTGATCGAATTGCACTCTACAGTTATGCCCACCTGCCGCAGATATTTATGCCGCAGCGTCGTATTCACGATATCGAACTGCCGAAGCCGGAAGACAAGTTGTCGCTGATGGCGATGGCGATCGAAACCCTAGTCGATGCCGGTTATGTCTTTATCGGTATGGATCACTTTGCCCGTCCAGATGATGAGCTGGCATTGGCGCAAAAAGCCGGGAAACTGCACCGTAACTTTCAGGGATATTCGACGCACGCCGAACTTGATTTGCTAGCTTTCGGTGTCTCGGCCATCGCCAAAGTCGGCCCGGTGTATGCTCAGAATGCTAAATCGCTCGATGAGTACTATCACGACATTGACGCCGGACATCTGCCAGTGCGTCGCGGATTTCGTATGGATGCTGACGACGAACTTCGGCGCGCTGTCATTCAGGAACTAATGTGTCATTTCGGGCTGAACTTCGCTGCAGTCTCTCAGGCTTGGGGTATTGATTTCCGAACTTACTTCGCGGATGCACTCGAACAATTGCAGCCGTTGGCCGATGCCGGTTTGCTAGAGATGAATGAGGTGGGCATTGACGTCATGCCCAAAGGGCGTTTACTGGTCCGGATTATTGCCATGGCTTTCGATCGTCATCTACAGGCAGATCGACAGAAGGTACCAGAAGGACGTCAGCGTTATTCCCGGGTAATTTAATCATCTGCTCGAACCAACTATGATGATGCCGGAACTGTCGCTCTTATCGGCAGCACTTATTGGGTGGCTGGGCGGTGTGCATTGCCTCGGTATGTGCGGTGGCATTGTCAGTGCGCTAACGCTTTCTGCTCCACAGTCTGATCGAACCAAAATTCTGTTGGCGTATAACCTCGGCCGTTGCCTAACCTATGTCGCTCTGGGTGCCATGGCTGGCCTACTGGGGCAGCTTGGACTGCAGGCGCTGGGGTTGCCCCCTAAAGTGCTTTATCTCGTTGCCAACTTCCTGCTGGTTGGCATGGGGTTGTATCTCTTGGGATTCCCCTGGCTGGTTCGACCCCTGGAGCAAGCAGGGCAGGGACTCTGGCGTAGGGTGGAGCCCTACAGCCGTCGTTTCTTACCCGTCAACACGATGCCGCGGGCCTTATGTGTGGGTTTGCTGTGGGGGTTCTTGCCATGCGGGCTCGTTTACAGCGCGCTGGCCACGGCGTTTGCTTTAGGATCGGCTGGCCAGGGGAGCTTGTGGATGGCTGCGTTTGCGTTGGGTACTTTGCCGAATCTCTTGATGGCTGGTTGGATTGGCGCACAGTCCTTGCAGCAATTGCGAAACTCCTCCTGGCGCTGGGTCGGCGGTCTTCTGGTTGCAGGGTGGGGCTTTTACGGACTTGTCCGGTGGTGGATGGCGGATTAATGCATCATGGCTGAGACGACAGAACACCTCTTAAAGCTGACGGGCCTACGTTGTGCCAACTGCGCTAATACGGCACGCAAGGCATTGGAACAACTGCCGGGTGTTAAAGCCGAGGTCAACTTTGCGACGGAAGAGGCCATTGTGCATGCGCCCGCGGACGTGCAGCTCGATGCATTGGTGCATGCTGTTGAAGCGGCCGGCTATGGTGCATCGCCAATCGACGATGCGTTCGAACAGGTAGCGCCTATTGTCGATACCATGGCACGTTGGCGGTTCTGGGTAGCGGCACTCTGTGCGCTGCCACTCATTTTGCAGATGCCATTGAATATGCTCGGCAGTCATGGTCATCTATCGAATACTTGGCAGTTCGTGCTGGCAACGCCGGTACAACTCTGGGTCGCATTACCGTTTTACCGGGGTGCATGGCACGCGCTTAAGTTAGGCACGTCCAATATGGATGTACTGATTAGCCTCGGTACGTTGGCCGCCTATATCTACTCAACAGCGCTCTGGTGGTGGGATTTGCCAGGCGATGTCTATTTCGAAGCCTCCGCAGTGGTCATCACGCTCGTGATGGCGGGTAAATATCTGGAGCATCGTGCCAAACAATCCAGCGCTTCGGCGATCACTCGGTTGTTGCATCTGGCACCCAAAACGGCTTGGAAAAAGAATGAAGCTGGGCAGTTTGTGACCGTGCCGCTAACAGACGTTCGGCCCGGTGACGAGGTCAAAATCATGAGCGGCGCATCGGTGCCGGTCGATGGCGTTGTGATCGACGGTCAGTCGGCCGTCAGTGAAGCCATGTTGACTGGCGAAGCGGTGCCGGTGGAGAAACGACGGGATGACAAAGTTTATGCCGGTACGCTAAATGGCGATGGCGTGCTGATCTGTCGCGTTAGCGGCGTTGGGCGCACGACGGTGTTGGCGGGTATTGCCCGATTAGTTGCACAGGCACAAGGCTCGCGCGCACCGGTGCAAGCCTTGGTTGATCGGGTGTCGGCCTGGTTCGTGCCGGTTGTGGTGCTGGTTGCTATGCTCACGCTGATCTATGGGGGCTTGGTTTTGGGCGACTGGCAGGTGGGCCTCGTGCGTGCCGTCGCTGTGTTGGTAATTTCGTGTCCTTGCGCGTTAGGGCTAGCGACCCCAACGGCGATCATGGTGGGTATCGGCGAAGGGGCGCGTCAGGGCGTTCTGGTGCGTGATGCCGATGCTCTGCAGCGGGCGGCCTCTGCCGCCGCCGTCGTCTTCGATAAGACGGGAACGCTGACCCAGGGGCGGGTGCGCTTGACGGACCTGGTTCTCGGTGAGGATAAAGCCCTTGATCGATCAACCGCGCTGGCCCTGGTCGCCGCATTGGAAAGCGGCTCGTCCCACCCGATTGCATCGGCCATCCGTTTAGCCGCCAAAGAAGCCTTTGATACAAACGACTTGCCGGTCGTGAGCGATTTTCATACGGAAGCGGGTATTGGGGTTTTCGGAACGATAGGTGATCAACGTTATGGGGTTGAACGTTGGTCGGACCGCTTCACGAATCTGGAACAAGGTTTCTGGTTGCAGGCGGCTAGCGGGCTGATGGCAGCAGCAAAGAGCGTCTCAGTCCTGAGCAAGGCGGGGCAGCCCATTGCGCTGCTCGCCTTTGCCGATACATTGCGGCCGGATGCGTTTGAAGCAATCCAAATGCTGCAGACTTTAGGCCTCAAGCCGGTGATGCTGACTGGTGATCAGCCGGAAACGGCTCAGGTCATTGCAACGCAGCTCGGAATTGACGAGGTGCATGCGGGGGTGATGCCGGCCGGTAAAGCGGGGCAGGTCACCCAATTGATGGCCGCGCTGCCCTCAGGGGTGATCATGGTGGGCGATGGCATTAACGATGCGCCGGCATTGGCGGCGGCTTCGGTCGGTATCGCCATGGGTGGCGGCATGGATATCGCTATGGAAAGTGCAGGTATCGTCCTCATGCATAACCGGCTCACTGGGGTGCCCGCGGCGATCCGTTTATCCCGACGTACCTTGGCGAAAATCCGGCAAAATCTATTTTTAGCCTTTATTTACAACGTGTTGGCGATCCCTCTGGCGGTAGCCGGTGCGCTGAGTCCCATCGTGGCGGGGGTGGCCATGGCCTGTTCGTCGATCTCGGTCGTGGGGAATTCGCTCTTATTGCGCCGCCGATTGCCGTAGAGGCATGACAAATCCTAATCAGCCGCTATAATTTTCAAGTTAGACCGTGATCCGTCATGCGTTCAACCAACCATACTAAGACCATACCAACACTATTAAAAATTAGGGAGCAGACATGAACATCGACAACATTTCCATCGGCAAGGATGTCCCGAACGATTTCAACGTCGTGATCGAGATCTCGGCCAATGCACCGGGCATCAAGTACGAACTGGATAAAGATTCGGGCGCCGTTTTCGTCGACCGTTTCATCGCTACCCCGATGCACTATCCCTGTAACTACGGTTTTATTCCGTCGACCCTGTCGGAAGATGGTGATCCGGTTGACGTTCTGGTCGTATCGCCGTACCCGCTGCCGCCGGGCGTGGTGATCCGTTGCCGCACCATTGGTATGCTGGCTATGGAAGATGAAGCCGGTGAAGATGCCAAGTTGGTCGCTGTGCCGGTGCAGAAGCTGACCTCGCTGTACGACAAGGTCAATAGCACTGCTGACCTACCGGAACTGCTGATCAAGCAGATCACCCACTTCTTTGAGCACTACAAAGATCTGGAAGCCGGTAAGTGGGTTAAGGTCAAAGGCTGGAAGGATGCCGCTGCCGCCAAGGCAGAAATCACCTCAGGTGTTGCTCGCGCTAAGGCTGGCAAGTAATTCAAGGTCTGAACTGATACAGGCCATCCAATGGCCCTGACGTCCGTCAGGGCCATTTTTTCTGGTGGACTCCATCAGTCAAACGAATAGGAGAGTTGAGTGCGGGTTGCAATTGCTCAGATGAATGTGGTGCTTGGCGATTTGTCGGGTAACGTGCGCCGCATAACCGCAGCGGCAGAAGAAGCGGTTGCCGCAGGCGCGCATCTGTTGCTGACGCCCGAGCTCAGCCTGTGTGGTTACCCCCCCGAAGATTTATTGCTGCGCCCGGATTTCTACCGATTGAATCATCAAGCACTTGCTGAACTCGCTGCCAGTACGCGTCATCTGGATATTGCAGTCGTTGTTGGCCATCCTTGCATCGAGGAAGGCAAACACTACAACACGGCAAGCGTTTTTGTTGGTGGTCAGTGTCTCTGTACGTATCGCAAACAGCACTTGCCGCAGTACGAAGTTTTTGATGAATGCCGTTATTTCACGCCTGGTCACGAAACTGTCGTCTTTGAACATGCAGGTGTTAGCTTCGGTCTGGCGATTTGCGAAGACGTCTGGTACACCGGTCCTGCCTTGAATGCCAAGGCTGCCGGCGCTGAAGTGCTGCTGGTACTCAATGCTTCACCGTATCACCTTGACAAGGCGGTTGACCGGGCGACGGTATTACGCGAACGTATTGCAGAAACAGGCCTCTCGGTGGTGTATTGCAACTTGGTCGGTGGCCAGGACGAATTGGTGTTCGATGGCGCTTCTTGCGTAGTCACCGATACCGGCGAAACACGGCTGCAACTGCCGCAATTCCGCGAAGCCTTTGCGACAGCAGATTATGCGGCTGGACAATGGTCAACGACTACAGTGAGTGCGCAGCCGCTGTCTCTTGATGCTCAGATTTACGATGCCCTCGTCTTGGGTGTGCGTGATTATTTTGCCAAGAACGGGTTTGCCGGCGCGTACCTCGGGCTCTCCGGTGGTATCGATTCCGCGCTCACGCTCTGCGTGGCCGTCGATGCCCTAGGCGCAGATCGGGTGCGCCCGATTATCATGCCGTCGCCGTATACAGCGCAGATGAGTATCGATGATTCGCTCGTGCTCAGCGAAAACCTGGGTGTGATCTCCGAAATCGTCGATATTCAACCGGCAATGCAGACCTACGAGAACATTCTGGCACCGTATTTTGTTGGGCAGCCGGCCGACACCACTGAAGAGAACCTTCAGGCACGCATTCGCGGCAATTTGCTGATGGCGCTTTCTAACAAGAGCGGCTGGTTGGTGCTCACCACTGGTAACAAATCCGAAATGGCCGTGGGTTACTGCACACTGTACGGCGATATGGCCGGTGGCTTTGCAGTGCTCAAAGACCTGTTCAAAACCAAGGTGTACGATGTCTCTCGCTGGATCAACCGTGAGCAAGAAATCATTCCCTGGCGCATCATCGAGCGGCCACCCTCGGCCGAGCTGCGCCCCGATCAGACAGACCAGGATTCACTACCGCCTTATGAGGTGCTCGATGCCATTGTTGCCGCCTATATGGAGCAGGATCTGAGCCCACGTGAGATTGTGGCACTGGGCTATCGGGAAGCCGATGTAAAGCGGGTGGTACGTCTGCTACGCATTTCCGAATACAAACGCCGTCAGTCACCGGTGGGCATCCGGCTGACCCGTCGGGGATTTGGTAAGGATTGGCGCTATCCGATTACCAACCGTTATGCCGATGAGTGGTAAGATTTAGCTCATCAAGATATTCGTATTTGACCGCATGGAGTCGTCATGAAGCAGATCGTTGCCATCATCAAACCATTCAAGCTCGATGAAGTCCGCGAGGGCCTTTCGGAAATTGGCATTACCGGTCTGACCGTGACCGAAGTCCGTGGGTTTGGCCGCCAGAAGGGTCACACCGAGTTGTATCGTGGTGCTGAGTACGTGGTGGATTTTCTGCCGAAGGTGCGCCTGGAAGTCGTGGTGCAAGACAATCGTGTGGATGAAGTCCTGGAATCGATCATCAAGTCGGCACGTACCGGCAAAATCGGTGATGGTAAGATTTTCGTTTCGCCGGTGGATCAGGTCGTGCGTATTCGTACGGGTGAAACCGACGACGCAGCCATCTAATCGGTTGGCACTGACAACGAAGCCCTGCGCTGATACCGCAGGGCTTTTTATTTTCCTGCACGCCTGCGTTCATGCCGCTCATTGCATTTAACAAGCCTTATGGGGTGGTCTCCCAGTTCACGCCGGAAGGCCGCTGGAAAGGTCTATCGGAATATCTGAGCCTGCCGGAGTACCGGGTTGCGGGGCGGCTCGATGCCGATAGCGAAGGCTTGTTACTGTTGACCGATGATGGAAGGTTACAGGCGCGCATTGCCGAGCCACGCCATAAGCTCCCGAAATGCTACTGGGCTCAGGTCGAAGGGTTACCCGATGAAGAAGCTTTGACCCGATTAAGAGCGGGGCCGGTGTTGAACGATGGTCCAACCCGTTCCTGCGAGGTGGTCGTGCTTCCGGAAAATGTTGAAGCGGATCGCCTTTGGCCGCGTCATCCACCGATCCGCTTTAGGAAAAACATTCCTACTACCTGGTTGGCGATCACGCTGACCGAAGGGCGGAACCGTCAGGTCAAGCGCATGTGTGCCGCGGTGAGGCTCCCAGTGCTACGTCTTGTGCGTGTTTCGGTCGGTGGCGTCAGCCTGTTTGAGTTGAATCAGGGAGATGGATTATCCTTGGGGCAATCCGTCTCTGTCCCTGTTGCCACCCTGAATCAGGTGCTATGAACTCTTTAAAAACCATCCGCCGCCTTGCGGTTTTCGGCCTGATGTTTGCGCAGTCGCTTGCGCTCCACGCGGCATCGCCCTTGCTTCATTTATCACTGGGCTCCGGCACTTTAGATGTTGAAGTGGCGGCTACCAAGAACCAGCGTGCACAGGGGTTGATGAATCGAACTAGTATGCCTGAATCACGCGGGATGCTGTTTGTGTATCCGGCGCCGGCTTATTTCTGCATGTGGATGAAAAACACGCTGATCCCGTTATCAGTCGCATTCATTGATGCACAGGGGCAGGTGATCAACATTGCCGATATGGTGCCGCACAGCGAAACCAATCATTGCACCCAACGTAATGCAACGTACGCCTTAGAAGCGAACCGGGATTGGTTTACTAAGCATGGGGTGACTGCAGGCACGCAAGTTTTGGGTCTGGAAAAAGCACCGAAGGCTGAGTATTAATCCATGCTAATGCGCGAGAGCCGGATTAAATCCAATCGCTTTCAGGGGCGAAGTCGCGGCAGCCATTGGCATCCGCTCGGCAAAGCGCTGAGTCCACCCGTGCATTTACGCCCGTGGCTTACTGAGGCCAAGTCACTGACCGCACGCCTGCAACGTTACTACGGCTACATCAACCTGCGAGTGATCGCGCAATCCTTAGCTGAGCCCTATAACGATGAGGGTTCAGGCCATCTTCCCTTGGCGATCTGTCGTGCTGTTGTGCTGTCGGCAGATGCCGGCAACCCCCTAGTTGTTGCCCACTCAATTTTGCCGGCGGTGCCGCGCGGGCCGCTGACTGTGATGATCCGAAAACTGGGGCGCCAAGCATTGGGCTCTTTATTGTTTACGCATCGCGGCTTTGTGCGCCGGCAACGAGAATGGGCGTTTCTGGATAAGCGTCATCCGCTGTATCGTTTGACGCATCAGCAAGGCATGGCCATGCCAGAACGCCTCTGGGCACGCCGTGCTGTGTATAGCCTATCACGCTACCCACAGCAATCTGTGCAGGTGACCGAGGTCTTCTGTATGCCTGCGGCCAAATAAAAAAACCCGGCGTTGGCCGGGTTTTTTTATGAAGCGGGCTGGTTCAATTAAGCGAAGTTGGCTTCGGCAAATTTCCAGTTGGCCAGTTTGTCGAGGAACGTCTCGACAAACTTCGGACGCAGATTGCGGTAGTCGATGTAGTAAGCGTGTTCCCACACATCGACCGTCAGCAGAGCTTTGTCGCCCGTAGTCAGGGGGGTGCCAGCGGCGCCCATGTTGACGATGTCAACGCTGCCATCGGCCTTTTTGACTAGCCAAGTCCAACCTGAACCGAAGTTGCCCACGGCTGATGTCTGGAATGCTTTCTTGAATTCGTCGAACGAGCCCCACTTCTTGTTGATGGCATCGGCCAGTGCACCGGTCGGTGCGCCGCCACCGTTCGGCGACAGGCAGTTCCAGAAGAAGGTGTGGTTCCACACTTGGGCGGCGTTGTTGTAGATGCCACCGGCCGGTGCCTTCTTGACGATCTCTTCCAGGCTCAGCTTTTCGTATTCGGTACCCGGAACCAGATTGTTCAGGTTGGTCACATAGGCCTGATGGTGCTTGGCATAGTGGAAGTCGAAGGTTTCTTCCGACATGTGCGGGGCGAGGGCGTTCTTGGCGAACGGCAGTGCGGGCAATTCAAAAGCCATGGTGTTTTCTCCGTTTTGGGGGTGCTGCAAACTCTTGATTCTAGACAGAGCTGGTGCGCCCTGCAAGCATCGTTCTGGCCAGGCGGGTTTTACGACAGGTCTGCGATAGCCGATTCAATGCGGGCCTGCAGTCGGCCATCGGCTAGGCGGAGTTCCACAGCGCTCTGTGGCGGCGCTTTGTGAATGCTGTCGATCAGATGCCCTTGCACATCAGTAATTAACGCATAGCCGCGTTGCAGCGGCTGGTTGGGGTCGAGTGCCTGGAGACGCAGGCCAAACTCACTGAGGCGGCGTTTATCACGTTCTAGCGTGCGTTCCACCCAGTGAGTCAGTCGGGTCCGACATTGTTTCAAGCGATCCTGTTGCCGTTCAAGCAACGCCAATGGGCTGCGCAGTCGGGCGCTGTAGCTGTCCAGTCTCATGGCGGCTTCATCCAGTTGCCGTGTCACTCGCTGTCGTAGGCGGCCTTGGTGCATGTCCAATAAGGAAAGTATACGGGTGCGGTCCGGGGCGATGAGTTCAGCCGCTGCGGTGGGCGTAGGCGCGCGTACATCCGCGGCCAGATCGGCGAGGGTGGTGTCGGTCTCGTGACCAACACCGCATATCAGCGGGAGGCTGCTGGCGGCAATGGCGCGTACAACTGTGGCTTCATTAAAACACCAGAGATCTTCCAGAGACCCGCCGCCGCGACAGAGCAGCAGAACGTCGGCAGCTCCATGCCGGTTGGCGGCTTCAATCGCCTGAACGATCTGCGCAGTAGCGTCTGCGCCTTGAACCAGCGTGGGATACAGAATTAGGCGCGCATAGGGCGCGCGACGGCTAAGGGTGGTGATCACATCGTGTAGTGCCGCAGCCTGCGGGCTGGTGATGATGCCGATGGTGCGCGGGAAGCCGGGCAGAGGCTGTTTTTTGCCTGGATCAAATAGACCGGCAGCTTCAAGCTCGGTCTTCAGCTGCAAAAAACGCTCATAGAGCGTGCCGAGGCCGCCTTTAACCAGGGTGTCGACTGTCAGCTGGAATTCGCCACGTGCTTCGTAAAGCGTCACTTGGGCACGGGCACGGACCTTGTCGCCCTGGCGGGGCTGCCAAGCCAGTCGGGCGGCTCGGGTACGGAATAGGGCGCAACGCACCTGGGCACCGGCATCCTTGAGCGTGAAATACATATGCCCCGAGCTGGCCACCGTGAGCTGAGCAATTTCACCTTCGACCCAGAGCGGTGAAAAACGGCTTTCCAGCTGGTGTCGAACCGCGGCATTGAGGTCTGAAACTGACATCACCGGTTCGCCGGGAGCGCCATCGTCGAAGGAGTTCTGGTGTGCGTTGTTGAGCATGGGCAATACTTTAACGCGGGTTTCTTTAGCGTGGCGGATCGCTACCCCCGGAAATCAGAGACGCACGTCCAAAAATATCTGAAAAATCTATTGACAGGGGGTGATTTTCTCCACCGCAAGAGACAAAGCCTTGCTGGGCGTGGTTCGCCGCGATGCAACATCTGTCAAACGCCTTGAATTTGTTCTAACTATATGAAATATAATGATTTATAGGAATAGCCCCTTTTTTGAGCGATGTAAGACAAATTCCTGTGCTGGCAGGAGTTAGACAGTTTTGTGACAGGCTATCCACAAAGTTATCCACGGTTTTTGTGGATAAACCCAGGGGCTTCCTAAGTCATTGATCTATGGTTCGCTTGCCCAAAGCCAGGGGGGTAGCTAAACTCCCACTTTGCACTTTTTAGCGGTTGGAACACACGTGTTTGCCATCATTCAAGCGGCCGGTTGGCCGATCTGGCCCCTGTTGATCGCCTCGGTGATCGCGCTGGCACTGATTATCGAACGTCTTTATAGCCTGCGTGTCTCTCGGATCCTGCCGCCGGGTCTGCTGCAGTCTGTGTTGGCCACCTTGCGCCAGGGCGGTTACGACGCCACCCGTCTGCAGACGCTGGAAGAAAGCTCTCCGCTTGGCCGTGTGCTAGCCGCTGGCATCCGTAACCAGAGCAGCAGCCGTGAAATCATGCGCGAATCGATTGAAGAGTCGGGTCGCATGGTCACGCATCAGTTGGAACGGTATTTGACCACGCTGGGTACGATTGCCTCGATTGCACCGCTACTGGGCCTGCTCGGTACCCTGGTCGGCATGATCGACATCTTCGGTTCGCAGTCACCAACGACGGGTAATCCGCAGCAATTAGCGCACGGCATTTCGATCGCGCTCTATAACACCGCGTTCGGTCTGCTGATTGCGATTCCGGCCCTGATCTTCTGGCGTCATTTCCGGGCGCTGGTGGATGGCTATGTGGTTGATATGGAGCAGCAGGCCGTCAAACTGGTTGAAGTGATTCACGGCGAACGCAACTAAGACTGATCGAACACCATGAACTTTCGCCGGGGTGCCGGGCGTGATGAGCCCGAAATCAATCTGATTCCGTTTATTGATGTGCTGTTGGTCATCATTATTTTTCTGATGATGACGACCACCTATAGCAAGATCTCCGGGATCGAGATTGATCTACCGACCGCGGCGGCCAGCAACCAGACGCCGCCGGAAGAGATCGTTGTGACGGTGTCCGCTTCGGGTGTGGTGGTGGTTGACGGTCAGAGTCTGACGCGCCCCGGGGTTGATGCAGTAGCGACAGCACTGAAGCAGGCGGCGCAACGTAAAGGTACGAGTAAGCCACCGGTTGTGTCGATTAACGCCGATGCCAAAGCCACGCATCAGAGCGTCATCGATGTGATGCAGGCGGCGCACCAGGCCGACCTCTCGCAGATCTCTTTCGCCACACGTAACGGTTCATGATTCTGAGCCCACAAGAAGTCGAGGCCAGTTGGTATGGCCAGAAGCGGCTAGGGTGGGTGCAACATGCTTTGCTGGTACTGCTCTCCGGGCTTTATGTGGGCGTGATTGGTTTACGACGGCGCTTATATGATTGGGGCTTGCTCAAGCGGACGCGTCTGCCGGTGCCGGTGATTGTGGTGGGCAACTTAATCGTGGGCGGTGCCGGTAAGACCCCGTTGACCCGGCAGCTCGCGCAAGCACTGCGTGCCGCGGGTTGGCATCCCGGTATTGTGAGTCGGGGATATGGCCGCGATGTGCCGGGGGTCCGCGCCGTCGGTGCGGGGGATAGTTCACGGCATGTGGGTGATGAACCGTTGCTGTATGCCGAAGATGATTTGCCGGTCTACGTTGGTGAAAAGCGGGTTGCCGCAGCACAGGCTTTACTGGCAGCGAACCCATCGGTCGATATCCTGATTGCCGACGATGGCTTGCAGCACTATGCGTTAGATCGCGACATTGAACTGGTTGTGTTCGATACCCGTGGTGTTGGCAACGGCCGCTTGTTGCCGGTTGGCCCCTTGCGTGAAGGCTTGGCGCGCCTCAAAGACCCGAAGGTCAAGGCGCAGATCTGGCAGGGTGGGGTGATGCCTCTGCCACGAAATGTAAATGTTGAGGTGCCTGCGTACAGCATGACGCTGAAACCCGGTGTCGTTTTTGCACTCAATGACCGGGCCCAAACCTGTACGCTGGAGTCTTTCGCCGGTAAGACGGTTGTGGCCATCGCTGGCATCGGCCATCCGGAACGGTTCTTCCAGATGCTGCGCAGCTACGGCATCCGTGTCGATGGCCGTTCGTTCTCGGATCACCACGGCTTTGCCGCGAGTGATATTCCGGCGACAACCTCGCCGGTGCTAATGACCGAGAAGGATGCAGTAAAATGTCATGAGTTTTCGATGGGTCACGACAACTGGTTTGTGGTGCCCGTCACTGCGCATATTGACCCGCCGTTACCGCTGGCGGATTGGCTGATGCATAACCGTTGCGTTTAGTTGGAGAATTGTTGAATGGATCCGCGTTTACTGGAAATCCTGGTTTGCCCTGTGTGCAAGGGCAAGCTTGAATTCGACAAAGCAGCTCAGGAACTGATTTGCAAGCCGTGCCAGTTGGCGTATCCGGTGCGTGATGGGATCCCCATCATGATGCAGGATGAAGCCCGCCCGCTTTCGGGCAAACAGGCTTAATCCGCGAATAGGATCAAGCCGTGAGTTACGTCACTTTTCGCGTAGTAATTCCGGCCCGGTTAAAGTCCACGCGGCTACCGAACAAGCCCCTGCTGGATCTGGGCGGCAAGCCCATGGTGGTCCGAGTCTGCGAACGGGCACAGCGTTCAGGGGCCGACACCATTGTGGTTGCCACCGATAGCCGGGATGTGCGCGATGCCGTGCGCGCCGCAGGTTTCGATGTCTGCATGACCCGGGAGGACCATCCCAGTGGCACCGATCGGATTGCCGAAGTCTGCGATCACTTTGGCTGGGCGGATGAAACCGTGGTGGTGAATGTGCAGGGCGATGAACCGTTTCTGCCGCCAGCACTCATTGACCAGGCGGCCCATCAGTTGGTGGATTCGGGTGCCGATATGGCCACATTGGCGCACGCTATTCATGACCCGGCCGAACTCTTTAATCCGAATGTCTGCAAGGTGGTCATGAAGGCCAATGCTGATGCCCTGTATTTTTCCCGGGCACCGATACCTTTCGCCCGCGATGATTTTGCGCCAGCCTGGCAACAGGGGGCATTTCCTCATGCGCTTCCGACTGCGGGCTATAGTTGCTACCGGCATATCGGTCTTTATGCCTACCGTCGCCGCTTTTTAAGGGATTATGCCGGGTTGGCGGCCAGCCCCCTGGAGTCGATTGAGGCTCTGGAGCAGTTGCGGGCGCTCTGGCACGGTTACCGGATCAGCGTGGCCGTGACCGAAACGTTGCCGCCGGCCGGGGTGGATACGCCGGAAGATGCCGCACGGGCACAGCAGGTCTTTGCCGCGGATTTCGCTGCATTGCGCATTGACCCGCCGCTGTAATTACCGTAAGTTTTTTGCAAGGTGGATGTTTCACACTCTCCACATGGCTTTTCATTCCATTTTTAATCGAGGATACCGATGAAACTGATTCTGTTGGGCGCTCCGGGCGCTGGTAAGGGCACCCAGGCTAAATATATCTGTGAAAAGTTCGGTATCCCTCAGATTTCTACGGGCGATATGCTCCGTGCCCAGGTGAAGGCCGGTACGGCACTGGGTCTGGAAGCCAAGAAGCATATGGATTCGGGCGGCCTCGTGCCAGATGCGGTCATTATTGGTATGGTGAAAGAGCGCCTGAAGGAAGCCGATTGCAAGAACGGCTATCTGTTCGATGGCTTCCCCCGCACCATTCCGCAAGCGGAAGCCATGAAGGATGCTGGCGTACCGTTGGACTTCGTCCTCGAAATCGACGTACCCGATCAAGACATCATCGACCGGATGGCCGGTCGTCGCGTGCACCTTGCCTCGGGCCGTACCTATCACATCCAGTACAACCCGCCCAAAGTGGCTGGTAAGGATGACGAGACCGGTGAAGATCTGATCCAGCGTGAAGACGACAAGGAAGAAACTGTTCGCCATCGCCTGGATATCTACCATAGCCAGACCAAGCCGCTGGTGACCTTCTATAGCAATTGGCAGAACGCCGGTGATGCCAAAGCGCCGAAGGTTAAGAAAGTGGCCGGTGTCGGTGGTGTTGATGAAATTACTGCACGCGTGTTCGGTGCACTGAACTAACCTTTTTGTTGTGCCACAGCGGGCGCCGATTGGTACTGCCAATCTGGCGCCCGATCTGTTTTAATGCTGTATGAATAACGCACTGTACTTCCAGTCAGGCGGCGTCACCGCCGTCATCGGTGCAACAGCCGCCGCATTGATTGATGCACATCGAAAGCTGGGATCAGGCAGGAGACTCTTTGCCGCCGAGCATGGCCTCTCTGGTTTGATGAATGAGCAGCTCGTGGATGCATCGGCGCTGCCGGAATCGATGCGTCATGTGCTCGCTCAGATCCCCGGGGGTGGTTTGGGGTCGGGCCGAACCCTGCTAGAGCCTTACCAACAGAACCCGGCGCAATGGCAACGGGTGCGCGATGTGTTGGTGGCGCATGAGATCGGTACCATTTATGTCAACGGCGGCAATGGTTCGATGGATACGGCAGCCAAACTCGTCGAATTGAGTGATCGATTCGACCTCGGTTTGCGCGTAATCGGTTTGCCCAAGACCATCGACAACGATCTGGAAGGTACCGATACTTCGCCCGGATTTGGTTCGGCGCTCAAGTATCTGGCGGTCTCTTTGATGGAAGCAGCGCGTGATCATTGCGCCATGGCAACCAAGCCCAGTGTGTTTATTCTTGAGGTGATGGGACGCCATGCCGGATGGCTTGCGGCCTGTGGTGCCGTCGCCCGTTTGCCAAATGCGTTGGCTACGCCGCTGATCCTTTTTCCGGAAGTTGTGTTTGATCCCCTGCACTTTGTGGCAACGGTGAAGCAACAATTTCAACGGCATCGTGCTGTAGTCTGTGTGGTATCCGAGGGTATCCGTACGGTCGATGGCCGTTTTTATGCGCAGCAGAATGTGGCGAAAACCTATGGGCACGAGCAACTGGGGGGCGCAGGATTTGCCGTTGCCGAGTTGTTGCGCGAGGCATTTGGCATCAAAGTGCACGTGGCGATACCGGATTATCTCCAGCGCGCTGCACGGCATCTAGCAAGCGCCACCGATGTCGCGCAGTCAGAGGCCGTTGCACGGCATGCTGTAACCCTAGCGGAATCCGGTCGGACGGGGCTTATGGTGACCATTGTGCGCGAATCAGATAGCCCGTATCGCTGGCATTGCGGTGCGGTTGGCGTTGCCGAGATCGCTAATCGCGAGCGATTGTTGCCTGCGAATTGGATCGATGCAAACAGTTACACCATGCAACCGGAGGCGTTGGCTTATCTTCAACCCCTGATCGAGGGTGAGGTGAGCCTGCCATGGTCGGATGGCTTGCCGGAGTATCCCTGGGTGGAATGGCCAAAAGTCCCGCCACGCCTTATTTGAACGGCTTATTCTCAATCGGCGTATAAGCAAAGAAGATTTATTTCGTTCACAGCCAAGGTGCTGTGCCGCAACATCGCTTCATCAAATCTATTCTGATGGAGCAGTCAATGACACACAAACGACACGCACTACTTTCCGCAATTATGGCGGTTGCCGTAGCCCTGAGCAGTTTTAGCGCGCAGGCCGATACCGATATCTTGAACGTGTCTTATGACCCGACGCGTGAACTCTACAAGGACTACAACGCGGTCTTTGCCAGTTACTGGAAAAAGCAAACCGGTGAGTCACTCAACATCAAGGCATCACATGGGGGCTCCGGTAAGCAGGCCCGTGCAGTCATCGATGGCCTGGAAGCCGATGTGGTGACGCTGGCGCTTGCTTATGACGTCGATGCCATCGCTCAGAGAGGGCTGATCGCACCGAATTGGATTAAGCGGTTACCGGATAACTCGGCACCTTATACGTCGACGATCGTATTTCTGGTGCGCAAGGGGAATCCCAAGAACATCAAGGACTGGAATGATTTAGGCAAGCCTGGTGTGGAAATCATTACGCCGAACCCCAAAACATCGGGCGGTGCACGCTGGAATTTCCTAGCAGCCTGGGGTTACGCACTCAAGCAACCGGGCGGTAACGAGCAAAAGGCGCGCGAGTTGGTTACCAACATCTACCGTAATGTGAAGGTGCTCGATTCAGGAGCGCGGGGTTCGACGACAACATTCGTCGAGCGCGGGCTTGGTGATGTCTTGATCGCGTGGGAAAACGAAGCCTATCTGTCGGTCAAAGAGCTCGGCCCGGACAAGTTCGATATCGTGACCCCATCGATTTCGATCTTGGCTGAGCCATCGGTTGCTGTCGTGGATAAGGTGGTCGATAAGCGCGGAACGCGTAAGGTATCGACGGCCTATCTGGAGTACCTGTATAGCCCGATTGGTCAGGAGATTGCCGCACGCCATTATTACCGTCCGCGCAACAAGGAGGTGGCGGCGCGTTATGCGAACCAGTTTGCCAAGGTGAAGTTATTCACGATCGACCAGGTTTTTGGCGGCTGGGAAAAGGCTCAGAAGGCGTATTTTGCTGACGGCGGGATCTTCGACCAGATTATTGCCCGCAAGTGATCGGCTTGTGTCGGCATTGCTTATATCGAATCGGTTATAAGCAATGCCGAAAAGCATCTATATACAACATAAAGAATCGCCTAGACTAAGCATCCCTCAACTAGGAGCATCCTCATGAAAATCCGCCATTTTCGTTCGCTGGTCGGCACGATGCTGGCCGCTGTGGCCGTTGTCTCGTCTGGTGTTGCATCAGCACAGACCTCAATTCTGAACGTTTCCTATGACGTTGCACGAGAACTGTACAAAGATATCAATCCGGCATTCGCTGCCAGCTGGCAGGCGAAGGGCAATCCACCGGTCACCATCAATCAGTCGCATGGTGGTTCGAGCAAGCAGGTCGGCGCCGTCATCGCCGGTCTGGAAGCCGATGTGGTGACCATGAATCAGGTGCCGGATATCCAGATGCTGGTGAAGAGCGGTCTGGTGAATGCCGATTGGCAGAAACGCCTGCCGAATGACGCAGCACCCTATACGACGACGACGGTCTTTGTGGTGCGCAAGGGTAATCCGAAAGGTATCAAGGATTGGCCCGATCTGATCAAGTCGGGTACCCAGGTGATTATTCCGAACCCGAAGGTGACCGGCAACGGTCGTTATAGCTACCTGGCTGCTTGGGGTTATGCCATCAAGAATTACAAGACTGAAGATAAGGCGCGCGAATTCGTGAAGGCGCTGTTTGCCAATGTGCCAGTGCTAGATGGCGGCGGGCGCGGTGCGACCACGACCTTTACCCAACGCAATATGGGCGACGTGCTGGTGACCTTCGAAAACGAAGCGATCCTGCTGGATAAGGAAGTGGGTGGCGATCAGTTTGATATCGTCTATCCAAGCCTGTCGATCGACGCGCCGGCACCAGTAACGGTGGTCGATAAGGTAGTCGACAAGCGCGGCACACGCAAAGTGTCGACGGCCTATCTGGAATATCTATGGACGCCGGAAGGTCAGGAAATCATCGCCAAGCACTATCTGCGTCCGCGCAATGTTGCTGTGATGAAGAAGTACGCCAAGAGTTTCCCGACCGTGAATACGTTCTCGGTGGAGAAACTGCTGGGCGGTTGGGACAAGGTCATGAAGGAACAGTTCGCCGACGGCGGTGTGTATGACCAGATCATGGTGAAGCGATGACCAAAAGGCTGTTCAAGCAAAGCGTGATCCCGGGGTTTGGACTTACCCTGGGATTCACGCTGGCTTATCTCGGATTAATCGTTCTGATTCCGCTCTCGGCGGTAATCTGGAAGACAATGGACCTGAGCTTTCCCCAGTTCTGGGCAACGGTGACCGAGCCACGCGTGGTTGCCTCGCTGGAACTCAGTTTCGGCGCATCGCTGCTGGCCGCGACGGTGAATGCCGTTTTTGGTTTGGTGCTGGCGTGGGCGCTGGTGCGTTATCGGTTTCCGGGCAAGAAGATTGTCGATACCCTGGTCGATTTGCCGTTTGCCTTGCCGACAGCTGTTGCTGGTATCGCACTGACGGCTATCTATGCCAAAAACGGCTGGCTGGGACAGTATCTGGAACCTCTGGGGATCAAGGTGGCCTTTACGCCGCTGGGCATCATGATTGCGCTGATCTTTATTGGCCTACCGTTCGTCGTGCGGACCGTGCAACCGGTGCTGGAAGATCTCGATAAGGAAATCGAGGAGGCTTCAGCAAGTCTGGGTGCCAATCGCGCTCAGACGATCTTCAAGGTGGTACTGCCGATCATTCTGCCAGCCTTGTTGACGGGGTTTGCTCTGGCTTTCGCGCGGGCGGTAGGGGAATACGGTTCGGTGATATTTATCGCTGGTAATTTGCCCATGGTGTCTGAGATTGCACCGTTGATGATCATTACCAAGCTGGAGCAGTACGACTATTCCGGGGCGACGTCGATTGCCGTTGTGATGCTGTTCTTTTCGTTCATTCTCCTGCTGGTGGTGAATACGCTCCAGGCATGGACGGCCAAGCGGACGGGGAGGGAACTCTGATGGCGGGCGGGATTGCAACGGCGCTCGGCGCTAAATCGATCAAGAGTGGTCAAAAGGCTAACGATGCAACTCAAGAATCCCCCTGGGTACGTCGACTGGTCATTGGAACGGGCCTAGTCTATTTCTTCCTGTTTCTGTTATTGCCGCTCGGATCGGTATTCGTTGAGGCATTGCGTAAGGGGTGGGATGCTTATCTTGCGGCGCTGATTGATCCGGATGCCTGGTCGGCGATCAAGCTGACGTTGCTGATTGCCGTGGTCTCTGTACCGTTGAACCTGGTTTTTGGCGTGACGGCGGCCTGGGCGATTACCAAGTTCCAGTTTCCGGGCAAGCGCTTCCTAATCACGCTGATCGATCTGCCATTCTCGGTATCGCCGGTGATCGCCGGTCTGATCTTTGTATTGGTATTCGGCGCGCAAGGTTGGTTCGGTTCCTGGTTCCTGGATAACGACGTCAAGATCATCTTTGCAGTTCCGGGGATTCTGTTGGCGACGATCTTCGTCACATTTCCTTTTGTAGCACGCGAACTGATTCCATTAATGGAAGCGCAGGGGAAAGAAGAAGAGGAAGCGGCCATCGTGCTCGGCGCCCGTGGCTGGCAGGTATTCCGTTACGTAACGATGCCCAACATCTTGTGGGGTGTCATTTACGGCGTCGTGCTTTGTAATGCTCGTGCCATGGGCGAATTCGGTGCGGTCTCCGTTGTCTCAGGGCATATCCGCGGCGAGACGAACAGCATGCCGCTCCATGTGGAAATTCTCTACAACGAATACAACTTTGCAGCGGCCTTTGCCGTGGCATCGCTGCTGGCGGTATTGGCGCTGGTGACGTTGCTCATTAAAACCTTCGTGGAATGGAAGGCTGCCCGGGTTAATGCAGAACTGAAGGAAGACTGATTGTGAGTATTGAGGTTAAAAACATTACCAAGAACTTCGGCGACTTCAAGGCGCTGAACAACGTGAGCCTCGAGTTTCCGACGGGCAAGCTGGTCGCGCTGCTCGGTCCTTCGGGCTGCGGCAAGACGACCTTGCTGCGCATCATCGCTGGTCTGGAATCGGCGGATTCCGGCCAGGTGATACTGGATGGTGTGGACGCCTCGGATAGCCATGTCCGTGAGCGGCAGGTCGGCTTCGTGTTCCAGCACTATGCGTTGTTCAAGCACATGACCGTGTTCGAGAACGTCGCTTTCGGTTTGCGTGTGAAGCCTAGGAAAGAGCGGCCGAGTGAAGCGCAGATTAGCGCCAAGGTACATGAGCTTCTCAAGCTGGTGCAGCTTGATTGGTTGGCCGATCGGTTCCCCTCGCAGCTCTCCGGTGGTCAGCGTCAGCGGATTGCGCTGGCGCGTGCTCTCGCAGTTGAACCCAAGGTGCTCTTGCTAGATGAACCCTTTGGTGCGCTGGATGCCAAGGTTCGCAAGGAATTACGTCGTTGGCTGC
>CALKUR010000052.1 GCA_937996725.1 uncultured Dechloromonas sp.
TGGAACTGTCGGCCAAGGCCCACAAAGATATGGTGGCGGCCGTTGCTCCGTACATCGACACATCAATTTCGAAGACGGTAAACGTGCCGGCTGACTATCCGTACGAAGAGTTCCAGGATCTGTACATGCAAGCCTGGAAGGCCGGCCTGAAAGGCCTGGCCACCTACCGCCCGAACAGCGTTCTGGGTTCGGTGCTGTCGGTCGATACGCCGAAGCAAGAAGAAGAGAAGAAGCAACCGCAAGACTTCGTCACCAACGATGCCAACCGCCGTCTGCACATCAAAGATCTGCCGGCACCGGTGCTCTCCTCGCTGCGTTGGCCGAACCGTCCCAACCTGCCGGAAGGCAACCTGGCTTGGACCTACATGATCGATGCGCCGTTCGGCAAGTTCGCGCTCTTCGTCGGTCACGTGGAACAAGAAGCCAAGAAGTGGCCGTTCGAAGTCTGGGTCAACGGCCCGGATCAACCGCGCGGCCTGGGCGCTGTCGCCAAGACCCTGTCGATGGACATGCGTGCCAACGACCCCGCTTGGCTGAAGCTGAAGCTCGATTCCCTGTCCAACACCCCGTCGGCCGGTGAATCGTTTGAAATGGCCTTCCCACCGAATGGTGAGCGTCAGATGATGTCGTCGGCCGTTTCGGCTTTCGCACAGCTGGTGCGCTACCGCACGGAACAGCTGGGCTGGTTCAAGCAAGACGACCTGCCGACCCCAGTGTTTGATGCGCTGATGAGCCCGAAAGAGCCGAAGACCGGTACCGACGGCACGCTGTCGTGGACGGTGGATATCTTCAACCCGAACACCAACGAAGACTTCGTGCTGGGCCTGAAGGAAATCACCCTGCCGGACGGCGTCAGCCGCCCGTACTCGATGTGGCTGTCGGGCAACTACCCGCGTGCGCTGGATGGTCTGTCGAAACTACTGTCCACCGATATGCGCGTCATCGACCCGGCCTGGATCGGCATGAAGCTGCGCAAGCTGCTTGACTACCCGGAACCGCTCGGCGATATGCTGGCCTTCGTGCCGGGTTCGCGCAAGCAACAGACCTATCCGTCGACCATTGCCTACGTCGCCCACCTCATCCTGCACCGCTACAACATGCTGGGCATCCTGGATGAGAACGGCTTCCCGGTAAAGCAGATGGGTATTCTGCAAGCCCCAACTGAAGAAGGTGCTGTGAAGCCGGTTCAAGGCAAGCTGTGCAGCGAGTGCGGCAACACCACCATGATCCGCAAGGATGGTTGTGACTTCTGTACCGCCTGCGGTGCTGTAGGTACCTGCGGCTAAGACCTCGTCGATGCTCAACAAAAAAGCCCCGGAGATACTTCCGGGGCTTTTTATTTCTGGCATAGTAATCACACACGCATTTTTCAGACACACTTGGCCAAAAGGTTAAACATGAAAAATCATCGATTACGATTCACTAGGCGTGAAATACTCAAAGCGTCAGTCGGTGGTTTGCTTTTGCCTGCATCAAGTTATTTATGGGCGGCTTCCGGAAACGATGCGAAACGGGATGCACTCATCATCGGCAACGCGAACTACCGTGACAGCCCGCTGACGAACCCTATCAACGATGCCTCAGACATTGGTAAAGTCTTGACTGGATTAGGCTTCAACACACAACTACTGTTAAATGCAAACTTGAACCAAATCACGGAAGCCATAAAAAAACATGGTGAGCATGTAAAGAAACATAAGTCGATAGGGCTCTTCTATTACGCAGGCCATGGTGTTCAACTTGGCTGGCGAAATTACTTAGTGCCAATCGGTGCAAATATTGATACGGTTAACGATATCCCTGCCCAGTGTTACGAACTGAATACGTTTCTAGGCATTCTTAACAGCGCAAGCAACCCGATGAACATCATCATGCTAGACGCATGTCGTGACAATCCATTCGGTAAACGTTTGCCAGTGGAACAGAAGGGACTCAGTCAATTTGATGCGCCGAATGGCTCATTACTGGCCTACGCTACCGCACCAGGCAACGTAGCTAGTGATGGATCAGGTAAAAACGGCCTTTATACCGAATGCTTCTTGAAAGAAGTTACTGTTCCGGAGGCGAAAATTGAAGATGTCATGAAACGGGTTCGCCTCAATGTTCGCCTCAAGTCCAAAGGACGGCAAGTACCCTGGGAAAGCACCTCTCTCGAAGAGGACTTCTACTTCAACAAATCCAGCAGCAACCAAGATACCAGCCTAAAAGACAAGCAAGAAGCTTTTAACGAAGAACTGGCCTCCTGGAAAGACGCAGAACAGTCTCATGATTTAAAGCCTGTCGAGGCTTACCTGTTCAAATACCCTAGCGGGATCTACTCACAGTTGGCTCAAGCAAAACTTGACCTGCTACTCCAGAAAAACAAAGTTAAATCTATACAAATTATCAACTCAGCGAAAAACCCTTACACCAAAGGAACTGCCTCAGGCATCGGGAAATACGTCATCGGTGATAAATATGAATACGTCGAAAAAGATCTGTTTAGCGGCAAGGTTGAAAAAACTTATACAGCGGAAGTTAGCAAGGTAACCGACAGCGAGGTTCGCTACACAAGAGGAACTGATGAGTTTGTGCAAGACCGTCTTGGAAACCCAATACCATTCCCTGGCGGTCGCTTTTTATCGCAACCCCAAATATTCGCCAGCGATTACTCTGTGGGAAAAACCTGGTCAACTATTTATGACTTCATCACTGGAGACGGTCAGAAAACCACTGTAGAGATGAACTTTCGCGTCATCGATAGAAAAGCCTATGAATCACCTACAGGCACTGCCAACGCATTCCTTATTGAAGGGCACGGTTCATTTTTAAAACGCCAAAACAGCGTTAATGAAACTTTTAAGTACTGGATCGACCCTGATGTTTGCCCAACACCACTGGCGACTGAGCGCATAACCCAAGGCCTAAGAGGCCGAGGCTTCGGCGATGCCACCCGCAAGGAGTTGATCTCCGTGACCTTTGCAAAGCGCGCTACCTAAGAAGCGAACTAACTTATGATGCCTTTGAGGCCAGTGTAGACCGAAAGCGCTGTCGATCCGAGGGCTGTGATAGTACTAATATGCTCATTAAGCAGTTTCATTAACCTTAATGCACCGGTTGCATCAAGCCCCTCCTTACCAGCCTTATTAACCAACGCCGAATACGCACCACCTAAAGCAGTTCTCATGTATGGATTGCTCCTCAGATAGGCCGCACTGCCTAAGATCATGCCCGCCCAGAAGCTGGCAGCAATACTAACGCCGTACTCAATAAATTCACGCCATTCAAATGCATTTTTAGGCATGATCGGCGTCCCATCTACCATATGGGTCATGAAGCTCATTCCAAACACGGATCCAAGCGCCAGAATAGCTGCGGCAACAAACCAAGGGAGCAATTTGTGCGCATGGCTCACCATCAGTGCATAACCGAACATCCCCGGGATGATAATCGACACCAACCTTAGATATAAAAGCTTTGTGTCATACACAATCGTGATCAAACCATGCCCAAGTAGCAGCAATGTCAGAGGCAACACCAGAAACAACAGCAACGACTTAATCGTTCCAGAAATTCCGCTAATACTACCTTTGGCATCAACCAAGGCGCGATTTGCAAGCAAATCTTCGAGTTGAGTCACGCGCTGGAGCAAGGACTCTCGCTCTGGAATGGCCAAAAGCTGACTCTCCAAATCTGCAACTCGCTGCATCATCGGTTTAAACAGATAGAGATCTTTTGTGCAATACGGGCATGCCAATGCCTCGTCAGCGACATCAGTCTGGCAGTAAGGGCATTTCATTTGGCACCAACAAGTGTCGTTACAGTCGATCCTTCACGGCCTTCAGAATCTTGAACAACAATCTTAATCTGATGCTCACCCGGCGGAATCTCAGCATTTTTCAGATCAAACCCTGAATCGCTTAGTGAGCCTTTAATCCGCGGCGTCAAATCAACGATCGGCGATTTCATGTAAATCACCTTAACAGTCGATTTATCAATACTAGATCCACCTCTCGGTTCAAAATCCACTTTGAACTCAAAAGGGCCTTTGCTTGGACTGCCCGGTTCCGGCGAGATAATCTTGATGCCTGGACCACGTGAGATGCCACGCGTATTTAACCCACCAGCGGCATCAGGTAATTTGGCCTCTTTAGCAGTAATCAGCGGTGCAGCATTGGCCGTTATCGTCACTAGGCCCATCGAAAGCATCACCAACAAAAATCCACGAACTTTCATCATCACGCTCCTAATCGCCAATCACAACAAAAGGTGCCCAAAACAAGGGGTGGGCATAAGCATACCCGGAAGCGTTCCCCTTATCAGCCAGTTCCAGCTCGGCCTGACGCAGGGCTTCTGGTTTTCCTATCTTCTTCTCTTGCTGCCGCTTGAAGATATCGACCATCAGCATCCGAGAAGACACAGTATCTACAGGCCAATTAGAGACCAACATCGCCCGGGCACCCGCATAGAAGAAGGCTCTTCCAAGGCCGGAAACTGCTTCTGCATCCTTACCTGACCCGGCAGCAGTATTACAGGCAGACAGAACCACCCAATCCGCATTGAGCTTGAGATTCAGTACCTGATCCATCTTAAGGAGGCCGTCGCCCTGCTTCTCTCCAGTCACCAATGGACTCGACATAGCAAGCGCAGGCTGGGTCAACCCATCTAGGTCGCCCGGCACCAGACCATGTGTTGAGAACATCACTATGGACTTATTGGACATATCCGCATTCAAGACATTGCTCACACTCGCACGCTCGTGGAGGTAAATATCCTTATTAGGATCCGCCTTAAAGACCGCGGCAACATCTTTTAGCTCATATTCGGTATCAGGCAGGCGTGGCAACAACCCAAGCTCTGCACTGCTGACACCTCGTGTATTCGGTACGCTTCGGAGTTTAAGAGGTTTACCACGACTGGTGATACCGCCTGCATCCGCCACTTTGCCTCCCGCCGCCTGATCAGGGCTGAAGTACGGGTCACCAAATCCAATAAAGGTACCTGTGTTTTCGGTGCTTTTTGGCACAGATCGCAGTGCGGTAAGTGCTGTCACCGAAGGCAACTGGAGAATGGCCACATCACGAACAAGCCACGGGGCATTACGATAACCCGTAAAGTTTTGGCTTCCCTTGCCAGGCTGTGGGAACGGTTTGGTGGTTAACACCGCAATCGGCAACTGTCCAAGCTCACCATGTGGAACAGCTAGGACAACCTTTTGCCCATCCAATGAAGATTTAACCGGAGCAAGCAACTTGCCGTAGAGGCTATTAGCGATTGCGAGATCATATGGAGGTATCTCATCAACCGACGAAACGTTAGGATCAAGAGACTTTCGCAATCTAGCGACATCGCTAGCGACTTGTGAGCGGGTTACCTGCAACGCAGAAGCAGCCAACAGGCCCTTGCTGCTAATGACCCAAACATAACTCCCCCAGTCTCCCAAATACCAATTGACCAGAACCTCACCTGGCTGCACCAGCTTCGCAACACGTTCGACAGTCACTGGTTTGGGGTCTACCAGATCTGCATATTCGGGAAACTTGCGCGAAATTTCCTTCCGCAAGCCATCACGCTGATCTTTAAGCTTTTCGACATCGCTCCTAAGCTTCGTCTGGATACCAGGTAGCTGCTGATTCGATGGTGCAGCTGCCAGCGAGGCCTGAAGTTCACTTAGAGATTGAATCTGCCGCTGTGCATCCTGTTCTTTACGGGCCAACTCAGCTAACGCCGGATCCTTGATGGAGGAGCGTGCTGTACTTTGTGTCATCGCCTTCTGAACATTGCTGCCTTTAGCAATGTCGGAGAGCTGAAATGCCAGCCCTTGGTTATCTTTGTTTGCACTACTAGATTTAAATAGCGCATCGATATAACACTCAACAACGATCGACAATCGTTTTTGCTGTCGTATGCCTTGCGCGCCAGCTTCAGAACTTTGCTGGGCCTGCCCAATCAAAACCGGAATCGATTTAGAGAAACGCTGTAACGCCTCGCTGTATTTACCACTCCGGTCTAGCGCAGCACCATAAAACGCCTGTGCCATCGCAACTCTTGGATGATTTTCACCTAGTAGCTTAACGAGATCATCAACCATAGAGCGTGCTTGATTTTCTGCTTCACCGTTCTGACCAGTTTCTAACAAAGCAACCTGCTCTTCGAAATTACCCTTCTTACGCAAACGATTCTGAAGCTCTGGATTCTGCATCAAGCCATGCCTGACCAAGGCATATTGCTCGAGCGCAAGTTTGTAGCTTCCATTAGTCGACAATGCATCAGCATAAGCTCGACGAGCTTCAATCATATTAAGCGATGACTCAGCAGCACCAGATTCTTTCATACTCTGCAAAGATGCTTTGGAAAGCTGAACAGACTCATCTAAACGACCCTGCTCAGCAACCGCGCGCGAAAGCCCACTTAACGCAAATGACACTTTAGGAGAACCGCGACCTTGCTCTTCTAGGTCAACCTTTAAGGCTTCACGATACCAATACTCGGCCTGCGCCGACTTGCCTTGCTCTAGTGTAGACCGGCCTAAGGATCTAAGAATCGTATCCCTAATGGAAGCAATTGATGATGCGTTGAAGGTGCGACGATTAGAAAACTTGAAATCGCCTCGCGATTCGCGATCACGCAAGGTGTCATTAGCTTCCTTTGCCCTTAAAAACTCAAACTCTGCTTCTACTGCTTTACCAACGCCAAGAAAATAAAAACCTTTGCCCATTCGATAATTCTGCGTCCAGTTGTCACCAAATTCGGCATACCCCTTTCTATAGCTTCTCGTTTCAGCATAACCACGTTCAAGTCCGGCCAATGCAATAGAGGCGTCATTTGTGTCGCCAAGCATCAAATAGCCACCCATCAAGAATCGGTTTCCCGAAAGGACGAAACCACCGTTATAGGGCGCATCCTTTAGTACATGTAGGTACTGTTTGGAATACTCAATCCCGGCAATTGGATCCCCAGCCGTATATGCACTTGTGATAGCTGTTGAATATGCATCTGCCATCAGATCCCTGGAATTTTCTGAGCCCGAATTTTTGGGCCCATACTCGATTGCTTTTTGAGCATCCTCTTTTGCCTGGGCAAGTCTTCCCAAAGCTTCTGCAGCAGTTGAACGCTTCTGATAAAAGAGACTTAACTCACTTTCCGTCGCGTTCGCAGGTGTTTTAGAATCTGCTGTAGCAATAATCTTCTGAATAACTTCAGGCTTTGTCTGATAACGCTCAAGCAAATTCAGAACATCAGCAACACTTCTGGGCGGCTTGGGTATTTTGGCTTCTTCAGCTGCAATCTGAGCCAATTCCGATGGATCTTGCGCAAAGGAGGCGCCTGCGCATGCCATCATCAAGACACACATGCTCAAACGCAGCCGACTCATCATGCACTCCATTTATTTATTCAGGTTGAAATGGCTCTGTCCATTTCTACTGTGCAGCGCAAGCCACCTGCATGATCCTTACATCGAGCGAATCTTTTTCCGGCGCGATCATCGGCGCTTCAGCCGGTGTTGGCGTGTAGCTGTACACGACCTTGCCCGAGCCTTCCATGAGCGTCACGCCAGTGATGGCTTGCGTCTTCGCTTTACAGTCCGCCAGAAAGGTGTTCGTTGCCTTGGTGTATTCGGCACCATTCGGCGCTTTCATCTTGTTGGTGTAACTCGTATGGACCGTAAAAGCAGTGCGGCCATTCGAATGCACGATGCTGTCTTTATCGATGGCATAGCTGCCATTGTTGACGACACTAATGCCGCGCAATGATTCTGCCTGCGCCAGACCGGCGGCACTTGCAAGAACCAGCGGCAAAATGATGTTGAATTTTTTCATGGCAACGCTCCATTGGTCTAATGCAATCAATTTACCAGACCTAGTATGAAAAAACCCGCCGGTCTTGCGAGCGGCGGGTTTCTTTTACAGCAGACTCAACTTAAACGTTGACCGTGTCGGCCACATCCTTGAACTCTTTGATCTGATCAAAGTTCATGTAGCGGTAGATCGAGTCAGCGTTTTTGCTGATAACGCCCTGGTGTTCCATGTACTCAGCCGGGGTTGGAATCTTGCCCAGGAGTGCACAAACAGAAGCCAGCTCGGCCGAACCCAGATACACGCGGGTGTCGATACCCAGACGGTTCGGGAAGTTACGGGTCGAGGTGGACATGGCGGTCGAGCCCTTGCGGATCTGCGCCTGATTACCCATACACAGCGAGCAACCCGGCATTTCCATGCGGGCACCGGTGCGACCCAGAACGCCGTAGTGGCCTTCTTCGGTCAGCACGTGCTGATCCATCTTGGTTGGCGGGGCGATCCACAGGCGAACCGGGATATCGCTCTTGCCTTCCAGCAGCTTCGAAGCGGCGCGGAAGTGACCGATGTTGGTCATACACGAACCAACGAACACTTCGTCGATCTTGTCGCCAGCCACTTCAGACAGCAGCTTCACATCATCCGGGTCGTTCGGGCAGGCCACGATCGGTTCTTTGATCTGGTCCATGTCGATTTCGATCACGGCAGCGTATTCGGCATCGGCATCGCCCTTGAGCAGCTTCGGATCGGCGATCCAGGCTTCCATCGCCTTGATACGACGCTCCAGCGTACGCTTGTCCTGGTAACCGTTGGCGATCATCCACTTCATCAGTGTGATGTTCGAACGCAGGTATTCGGCGATTGGCTCTGGGTTGAGCTGGATGGCACAAGCGGCAGCCGAACGCTCGGCAGCCGCATCCGACAGTTCAAACGCTTGTTCAACCTTCAGATCTGGCAGACCTTCGATTTCGAGAATGCGGCCCGAGAAAATGTTCTTCTTGCCCTTCTTCTCAACCGTTAGCAGCCCTTGCTTGATAGCAGCCAGCGGAATGGCGTTAACCATGTCACGCAGGGTGATACCTGGCTGCAGCTTGCCCTTGAAGCGAACCAGTACCGATTCCGGCATATCCAGCGGCATCACACCGGTAGCAGCCGCGAAGGCAACCAGACCCGAACCAGCCGGGAACGAAATACCAATCGGGAAGCGAGTGTGCGAGTCACCACCGGTACCCACGGTATCGGGCAGCAGCAGGCGGTTCAGCCACGAGTGAATGACGCCATCACCCGGACGCAGCGCAACGCCGCCACGGGTTTCAATGAACGGTGGCAGTTCGTGGTGCATCTTCACGTCCACTGGCTTCGGATAAGCCGCGGTGTGACAGAACGATTGCATGACCATATCGGCCGAGAAGCCCAGACAGGCCAGATCCTTCAGCTCGTCACGGGTCATTGGGCCGGTGGTATCTTGCGAACCTACGGTGGTCATCTTCGGCTCACAGTAAGTGCCCGGACGAACGCCTTTGCCTTCTGGCAGGCCACAAGCGCGACCCACCATCTTCTGGGCCAGTGAGAAGCCCTTGCCCGAATCCACTGGATCTTGCGGCAGACGGAACAGGGTCGACACAGGCAGACCCAGTGCTTCGCGGGCCTTGGTCGTCAGACCACGACCAATGATCAGCGGAATACGGCCGCCAGCACGGACTTCGTCCAAAATAACCGGGGTCTTCAGTTGCGATTCGGCAATGACTTGGCCGTTCTTCAGGGCAGTAACTTTAGCGGTAGCGTGATCAACCTTCAGTTCGATTTCATCGCCCATATCCATCTGGTTGACGTCGATTTCGATCGGCAGTGCGCCGGCATCTTCCATCGTATTGAAGAAGATCGGGGCGATCTTCGTGCCCAGACAGACGCCACCAAAACGCTTGTTCGGTACGAAAGGAATGTCTTCACCGGTAAACCACAGCACCGAGTTGGTGGCGGACTTACGCGACGAACCGGTACCAACGACGTCACCGACGTAGGCGATCTGGTTGCCCTTCTTGGCCAGACCTTCGATTTGCTTCAGCGGACCGCGCGAACCCGGCTCATCGGCATCGATACCCGGACGTGGGTTCTTGAGCATAGCCAGTGCGTGCAGCGGAATATCCGGACGCGACCAGGCATCTGGTGCTGGCGACAGGTCATCGGTATTGGTTTCGCCAGTCACCTTAAGTACGGTGAGCTTTTGCGAAGCGGGTACTTCCGGACGCGAGGTAAACCACTCAGCGTCAGCCCAAGATTGCAGCACGCCCTTGGCGTTGGCATTGCCCTTGTCGGCCAGTTCTTTCACATCGTGGAAGAAGTCGAATACCAGCAGGGTCTTCTTCAGGCCTTCGGCAGCAGCGGCACCAGTTTCGGCATCACCCAGCAGATCGATCAGCGGCTTGACGTTGTAACCGCCGAGCATGGTGCCCAGCAGTTCGGTGGCGCGAACGCGCGAAATCAACGCGCACGATTCTTCACCCTTGGCCACTTTGGCCAGGAATTCGGCTTTAACGCCAGCGGCATCATCCACACCCGCCGGAACGCGGTAGGTAATGAGCTCAACCAGGAAATCTTCTTCACCCTTGGGCGGATTCTTCAGCAGTTTGACCAGGTCTGCGGTCTGCTGGGCATTGAGCGGCAGCGGGGGGATCCCCAGGGCGGCACGCTCGGCAACATGGCTCCGGTAGGCTTCTAGCACGGCGGTTTCCTTTCAAAAGACAGAGGAACGGCAGATGCTGAGCATCTGCCGGAAAAAAACGGCGTAAACCTAGTTTGTAACACAAGCCGAACCCAGAAGCGAGAGGGTTTAGCGCAAAAACTACAAACTCTTATAAAAGAGTCGAAAAAGCCAATTCAGGCAACGAACCAGCCCAGGGCAACATGCTGCAGAACAGCATGGAAAAATTCTGGCGTATTGCTTTGGCATTCTCACGCAAGCTTATGAATAACTTAAGAAATTGAAGAACAGATCCAAGCGTCAAAAAGCTTGCCCCGGGCAGCCTTTTTGGGGTACAGTAGCCAGATGCATAAGGTTAACTCCCCCAGCAAAACGGGTAAGAAGCTTCTGGTGCAGGCGGTTGCTGCTATCACGATCGCCGGAACCCTCGCCCCTATCTCCACCGCGGTGCGCGCAGACGAGGCTGACAAGCCGGGTCTGTTCCAGCGTTACTCCGTCAATATCCAGGATCTGATTATCAAGGGTCTGGAATTCGTCGGCGTACCGTACCGTCGCGGCGGCAACACCGTTGAGTCCGGTCTGGACTGCAGCGGCTTTACCCGTCTGGTCTTCCTGGATTCCAATGGCATTGACCTGCCCCGTACTGCGGCCGAACAGGCCAATATCGGTACCAAGGTCAGCGCCGATGAGCTGAAGCCGGGTGACTTGGTGTTCTTTAACACCATGCGTCGCGCTTATTCGCATGTGGGTATTTACCTGGGTAACGACCAGTTCGTACACGCCCCGAAGCCGGGTGCCGAAATCCGCGTCGAGAACATGCATCAGGCTTACTGGGTCGGCAAGTACAACGGTGCCCGTCGTCTGGACGGCGTGACCGCCGCGCCGAGCAAAGCCCTGTCATTCTGATCCAAGACCGCTTCCAGAAAAACGCCGCGCTCTGCGGCGTTTTTTTATTTCTGGCGATTTTTGTTTAAGCTAACACCATGTCGCACATGAACGATGCCGCGCTTCCGGAATCCCTGTTGCATTTCTATACAACGGCGGCGTACCCGTGCAGTTACTTACCGAACCGTCTCGCGCGCTCGCAGGTGGCCGTGCCACCCGATCATATCGACACCTCAGTCTATGGCCTACTGGTGCATCGGGGTTTTCGGCGTAGCGGCCAGTTCACCTACCGACCACACTGCGACGGTTGCCAACGTTGTATCGCCGTACGCGTGCGTGCACTCGAATTTTCGCCGGATCGAACTCAGCGCAAAATTCTGAACCGCTTGAATGTGCCAGGATTCATGCAGGTGACTGAACGCCCGCTCGCCTTTGACGCGGAACACTATGCGCTGTATCAGGCGTACCAGTCATCGCGCCATCAGAACGGCGGCATGGACGATGATGACCCGGATCAGTATCGCGAGTTCTTGCTCAACAGCGGCGTCGACACCCGACTCGTTGAGTTTCGTATTAGAGGCCGCGTGGTCATGGTCAGCGTGCTTGACGTACTGCCCGATGGGCTCTCGGCGGTCTACACCTTTTACGACCCGAGCAATGCCAAGGCCAGCTACGGCACCTACGCGATTCTCTGGCAGATTATTCAATGTCAGTACAACAACCTGCCCTATCTCTATCTGGGTTACTGGATCGCTGAAAGCGACAAAATGGCTTACAAGGCACGCTTTCAACCGATGGATATGCTCGACGATAACCGCTGGATTAAAATGCCGGACTTGCCCGAGCACTATCAGGCACCCTGACAAGCCAAGATCACTATGAATCTCTATCCGCTGCTCCGCCCCCTGCTCTTTAGCCTGCCGCCCGAAACAGCGCACCACCTCAGCCTGAATGGCCTGGATCACGCAGCAAAACTAGGGCTTGTCCGTCAAACCCTGCCCGCCGACCCGGTCACGGTGATGGGCATCTCATTCCCCAATCGTGTGGGCCTTGCGGCTGGCCTAGATAAAGACGGCGCGCACATCGACGGCCTCGCCGCACTGGGCTTCGGCTTTATCGAAATTGGTACCGTCACGCCCAAGGCGCAACCCGGCAACGCGCAGCCCCGGCTGTTTCGCCTGCCGACGCATGACGCACTGATCAACCGTTTCGGCTTTAACAACCTCGGCGTCGATAATCTGGTCGCCAATGTGCAGGCCAGCCAATTCGTGAAGAATGGCGGCATCGTCGGCATTAATATCGGTAAGAACGCCAGCACACCGATTGACCGCGCCAACGACGACTATCTCATCGCGCTCGATGCCGCTTACGCACACGCGCACTACGTCACGATCAACATCTCTAGCCCGAACACGCAGAATCTGCGTTCGCTGCAACAGGACGACGCGCTAGAGGCTTTACTTGCCGGTCTAAAAGATCGCCAGCAACGATTGGCTGATCAATACGGTAAGTATGTACCGCTGGCGCTGAAGATCGCCCCGGATCTCGACGAGCTGCAGATCGAGGCCATTGCCGCAGCCGTTCGCCGTCACCATTTCGATGCCGTAATTGCGACCAACACCACACTGGAACGCGCCGCCGTGATGGATGACCCGCATGCGGGTGAAACCGGGGGCCTATCGGGCAAGCCGGTCTTTGAAAAGTCCACCGCCGTACTCGCCGCCCTGCACGCCAAACTGGCCGGAGAAATCCCGCTGATCGGCGTAGGTGGTATCTGTTCTGGTGCTGATGCCGTAGCAAAACGCGCCGCCGGTGCCGAACTGGTGCAGATCTACACGGGGTTAATCTATCGGGGTCCAGCCTTAGTTCGAGAGGCCGGTGAAGCGCTGGCCCGTCACACACGGCAAAGCCATCGCCCAAGCCTCTGATTTCGGGGTGTATGCCAAGAAACCGTAGTCAACATACGGTTTATGGCTCAAAAAAGCATAAGCTTATGGCAAATGCGTGTTGCGCCACACCATCATGGGGCGGATAATGCGGCCTAATCGTGTAAAACCTGCGTGAAAATCGCCTGAAAAGGCATCCAAACGTCTGAATTTCTCCCCCCATGGTCGAATACCTTTTTGTCCTCATTGGCGCTGTTCTGGTCAACAACGTGGTGCTGGTCCGTATTCTCGGCCTCTGCCCATTTATGGGCGTTTCGAAGAAACTGGCCACCGCGTACGGCATGGGTGCTGCCACCACCTTCGTGCTTACCATGGGCACGGGTGCCAGCTACATCATCGACCATTACCTGCTCATGCCCTTCGGGCTGGAATATCTGCGCATCATTTCATTCATCGTCACGATCGCCGCGCTCGTCCAGCTCACCGAACTCGTCATTCAGAAAACTAGCCCGGCGCTGCATCAAGTGCTCGGTATCTATCTGCCGCTGATCACCACCAACTGCGCGGTGCTGGGCGTGCCGTTGCTCAACATTTCGCAGAACAACGATTTCATCGCATCGATTCTATTTGGTGCCGGTAGCTCCGTTGGTTTCTCACTGGCACTAATTTTGTTCGCCGGCATTCGTGAACGCATTGAGGGCGCGGATATCCCACTGCACTTCCGCGGCACCGCCATTGGTCTCATTACGGGTGGCCTGATGAGTTTAGCCTTCATGGGCTTCGCTGGCCTAGATCGTTTGCGCTAAGGGTAAGACGCAGTGATCGATAGTTTCCTCTACGCAATCGCCGTGATGGCGCTGGGTGCTGTGCTGCTCGGTGCCATGCTCGGTTTTGCCGCGATCAAGTTCCGCGTCGAAGGCGATCCGCTTGTTGAGAAGATCGACAGCATCCTGCCGCAAACGCAATGCGGTCAGTGCGGTTTCCCCGGTTGCAAACCCTACGCCGAAGCAATCGCCAATGGCACCGCCGACATCAATCAATGCCCACCCGGTGGCGACGAAAACATCCACAAACTGGCTGAGTTGCTGGGCAAAGAATACAAGCCGTTGTCAGAAGAGCATGGCGTCGAAAAACCCAAGCAGGTCGCCATCATTGATGAAAAAATCTGTATCGGTTGCACGCTCTGCATTCAGGCCTGCCCGGTCGACGCCATCATCGGTGCAGCCAAGCAAATGCATACCATCGCCGAAGACCTCTGCACCGGTTGCGAACTCTGTATCCCGCCATGCCCGGTGGAATGTATCAGCATGGTCACGGTAGGTGAGACGCTCGACACTTGGAAGTGGCAAAAGCCCAACGCCCCGGCGCGCGTGATTCCGATTTTTGCCGCTGCCACGCAGAGCGAGGCCGCCTGATGTTTAAACTATTCAACTTCAAAGGTGGCGTCAAACCGGCGCACAATAAAACGCAATCGACGCAATTGCCGATCGCACAAGCACCGCTGGTCAAACGCTACATCGTGCCGTTGCACCAGAGCGTGGGTGGCATGCCCCGCCCCATCGTCAATGTGGGCGATGCCGTGCTCAAGGGCCAACGTATCGGGGAAGCCGATGGCTGGGTCTCGGCCGCTGTGCATGCCCCAACCTCCGGCACCGTCGTCGAAATCGGTCCGCACATCGTGCCACACCCGTCCGGCCTAACGACTGATTGTGTTGTCATCGAAGCCGATGGCCGTGATACTTGGATCGAACGCCAACCTTTTGACATTGACAACGCCGCACCGGAAGCCGTGCGCGAATATCTGCGCGATATGGGCATTGTCGGCATGGGCGGCGCCGTCTTCCCGAGTCACGTGAAACTCAGCGTGCCGCGCGGCAAGCAAATCGAACAGCTCGTCATCAACGGTGCCGAGTGCGAACCCTTCATCACCTGCGATGATCGCCTGATGCGCGAACAAGCACTGGAAGTGATTCAAGGCAGCACTTTGTTCGGCAAGCTCGTGAATGCCGGCCAGATATTGATCGGCGTTGAAGACAATAAACCCGAAGCCATTGCCGCGCTCAAAGCCGCGCAAGAGCAGCTGAACGCACCGGTCGAGGTAGTCACTGTACCGACCATTTACCCCACCGGTGGTGCCAAAGAGCTCATCCGTGTGTTGACCGGTAAAGAAGTCCCCGGCAGCAAACGTTCGACTGATTTCGGGGTACAGGTATTCAACGTCGCCACGGTGCAATCAGCCTGGCGCGCTATCACGCTCGGCGAACCGCTCATCTCCCGAATCGTCACCCTGAGCGGTAACGTTGGCGAGGCACGCAATTGGTCTGTACCGATCGGCATGCCCATCGGCGAACTCGTTGCGCTGGCCAGACCGCTGCCCGATACCGACGGCATCGTGATGGGTGGTCCGATGATGGGCTTCCGCGTTCCTACGCTGGACGCCCCGGTGATCAAGGCAACCAACTGCCTACTCGCCCATTCGGTGGCACTGTTTCCGCCCAAGCCGGCCGAACAGCAGTGTATCCGTTGCGGTAGTTGCGCCCAAGCCTGCCCGCAGGAACTACAGCCTTTCGAACTCTACTGGTGGTCCCGCGCCAGCAAATTCGACAAGCTCGAGAAATATAAACTGTTCGACTGTATCGAATGTGGCTGCTGCGACTATGTCTGCCCAAGCCATATTCCGCTCGTCAACTACTTCCGTTTTGCTAAGAGCGAGATCCAGGCCGAAGAACGTGCGCACCAAGCATCTGATAGCGCCCGCGAACGTTTCGAGTTCCGCGAGGAACGCGCCGAACGTGAAAAACGCGAAAAGGCTGAGCGTCTGGCTAAGGCTAATGCGGCCCGTCAGGCTGCTGGCACGACGCTGACTGGCAATCCACCAGCGACAGCGGATACCAGCGTAGCACCTACCAATGACAAGCCAGTGCTCGACCACGAACAGGCCACCACGCCTGTGGGTGTTGACACACACCCGGTGCTCGATGCCGCCACCAAACAAGCCGCCATTAGCGCCGCCGTCGAACAAGCCCGTGCGCGTCGTGACGGCCATAACAAACACTGATCTGGACTTTCATCGTGCCCTTCCAGTTTCCGAACATCCTGACGCAATCGCCTTACCTGGTATCACCGGTGAGCGTGACACGCATCATGCTCAAGGTGCTATTTGCACTGGTGCCCGGCATCATTGCCTACGTTGTGCTGTTCGGCGTCGGGATCCTGGTGCAACTCCTGCTTGCCACAGTGACGGCTATCGTGGCCGAAGCCTTGTTTCTCAAAATTCGTCATCGCCCAGTCGCACCGGCACTCGCAGACCTTTCGGCCGTCGTCACCGCTTGGCTGATCGCTCTATCGTTTCCGCCCACCGGCCCATGGTGGCTGGTCGTGGTCGGGACCCTATTCGCCATCATCATCGTCAAGCAACTCTACGGCGGTCTGGGTCAGAATCCGTTCAATCCGGCCATGGCAGCGTATGCGATCTGCATCGTGTCGTTCCCGGCCATCATGTCGCAATGGCCGATGACGCTGGCCAATAGCGGTCTGACGATCGCGGATCAGATCGGTGCCATCTTTAACCATGCCCAGAACATCGATGCTTGGGCCGGTGCAACGCCACTCGATCATCTGAAAACCACGCTCCGCCTGTCGATGGCCAATGACAGCCTGACCGTACAGAGCATTGCCGAAAACCAGAAGATCTACGGCATTGGTGCTGGTCAGGGTTGGGAATGGGTCACGCTCGGCTGGCTCGTTGGCGGTCTGTGGCTGTGGCAACAACGCGTGATCACGTGGCATATTCCGGTGGCCTTCGTCGCTGGCCTCGGCGCGCTCGCCCTGCTGTGCTGGGGCATCGATCCCAAGCACTACGCCAGCCCAGTCTTCCATATCTTCGGCGGCGCGACGCTGCTGGGTGCCTTCTTTATCGCCACTGACCCGGTCAGCGGCGCAACGACGCCACGCGGCAAGCTAATCTTTGCTGCCGGTGCCGGCATCATTGCCTATCTGATTCGCGTCTTTGGCGCGTTTCCGGATGGCGTCGCCTTTGGCGTTCTGCTGATGAACATCTGTGTACCACTGATCGACATGTACACGCAGCCGGCGATATTTGGTGAGAAGATCAAAGATAAGAAAGACGCCCCATGAGCACGCCTGAAGAAAAGCGTCTCTTCCGCGTCTCGCTCGAAACGTCTCTGACGTTGCTGGCCTTCGTCATCCTGTTTACAGCGCTTTCAGCTTGGGTCTATCTTTTTACCAAGCCAACGATCGAAGCATCCGCCAAAGAAGAACGCCTGGTGTTCTTTAACCAGGTACTCCCCAGGAATTTGTACAACAACGATCCCATTACCGACACCATGACCTTGCCGCCCGAGCCTGCCCTGGGTCAACGTTTCCCGACGCAGGTGTATCGGGCCCGCATGAATGGCAAACCGGCCGGGCTGATCATTGAAGCGATTGCGCCAGACGGCTACAGCGGCGATATCAAGATGCTGATCGGTCTGGATGCCAAGGGCAATCTGCTCAGCGTGCGCGTCACCGAGCACAAAGAAACTCCGGGGCTGGGCGATTACATCGACCCCAAAAAGGATCGCAACAAGGCCCACCCGTGGATTTCGCAATTCGATAATCTGCCGGCGCTCTCGGATGTGCAATGGCATGTCAAGAAAGACGGCGGCGTCTTTGACGCGGTGGCCGGAGCCACGGTCACTCCGCGCGCTGTTGTCAAAGCTGTACACAAAGCCGTACAGTTTGCACAAGCCAACCTCACCCTACTCTTTGGTCCGGCCAGTAACGGCCAGACTCAGAGCAGTCAGCGTCATTAACGGAGCGCAGCATGGCGATCTTTGATACTCAGGAACTTAAAGACGTTACCGCGAACGGTCTGTGGAAGCAGAACAGTACGCTGGTGCAGATTCTGGGCATGTGCCCGGTCCTCGCCATCACCACCACCATGGTCAATGGTGCAATGATTTCCTTCGCCACGCTGATGGTCATGGCCTCCGGCAATCTGATTGTTGCCATGTTGCGTAACTACATTCCGTATGAAATCCGCATCCCGGTCTTCATCCTGATCGCAGCCGCCATGGTGACGCTGATCGATCTGACCATGAATGCCTATCTGCATGGTCTGTACTTGGTTCTCGGCATTTTCATCCCCCTGATCATTACCAACTGCCTCGTGTTAGCACGTATCGAAGCCTTTGCCGCTAAGCACAACCCGATTTCATCGGCCTGGGATGGTGCGATGATGGGCATGGGCATGGTCTGGACACTATCGCTGCTCGGCGCGATCCGGGAATTCATTGGCACCGGCGCTATTCTTGGCGGCATCGATCTCGTCTTCCCGTCACTGCAACCGATTCAGATTCTGCCGGAGAGCTATCCAGGCCTATTGTGGGCGATTCTGCCACCGGGGGCGTTTACGGTGCTGGGTTTCCTGGTTGCCTGGCGTAACTGGTATATGGCGCGTCAAGCCGCACAGAATAAACAGCCGATCCCACAACCGTTGGCCACTGGCGGCTGTCACTAAGACGGCTTCACACCCGCATGAACAAAGCACAGCGGGTTGAGTTCTTCAGTCGCCTGCAGGCGGCTAACCCGCATCCGACGACAGAACTCGAATACGGCTCAACCTTCCAGCTTTTGATTGCCGTCATCCTGTCGGCGCAAGCCACAGATAAGGGCGTGAATCTGGCAACGCGCCAGCTGTTCAAAGATGCGCCGGATGCAGCCAGCATGGCCGTGCTCGGCATCGAAGGACTTGTGCCTTACATCAAGTCCATCGGACTCTATCCGACCAAGTCGAAGAATGTCATCGCTACCTGCCAGATCCTACGGGATCAATACGGTGGCGAAGTCCCGGAAGATCGCTCAGCGCTCGAAGCGTTACCCGGCGTCGGTCGCAAGACCGCCAACGTCGTTCTGAATACCGCCTTCGGTCACCCGACCATGGCCGTCGATACGCATATCTTCCGTGTTTCAAATCGCACCGGTTTAGCACCTGGTAAAACGGTGCTTACGGTTGAACAAAAGCTCCTCAAAGCCGTGCCACCGGAATTCCTCCACGATGCCCACCACTGGCTCATCCTGCTCGGCCGCTATATCTGCAAGGCGCGAAAACCCGAATGTGAACGCTGCCCGGTGGTCGATCTCTGTCGCGCCCCGGAGGCCAAGGCCGCACTCAAGAAACTGAATCCCAAGCAGTAAAATACGCCCATGATTTTTACACCGACCAAAGACCAGGTTCGCCACTTCTTCTGCGAAGCGCGGCGCAAGCAACGCGAGAGTTTGCCGCTGGATGGGGCTGAAGCGATCGCTGCCGATGTCATTACCCTACATCCGGAATACTATGCCCTGCTCGACAATCCGGAAGCCGCCCTAGCCGGTGAATGGACACCCGAACAGGGCACGATGAATCCAATGTTGCATCTATCGCTGCATATGGCACTCCTGGAGCAACTTTCCGTTGATTCACCCCCAGGAATCCGCGCCATCTTCGAACAACAGGCAGCTAAGCTGGGAGATGCTCATGAAGCACTACATCGTCTGCTCGAATGTCTGGGTGAAACGGTATGGCATGCACAGCAGCCGGGTGGGATATTCGATACCGAAGTGTATCTCGAACGTTTGAAGAGACTCTAAATAAAAAAACGGCGTCCGAGGACGCCGTTTTCATGTGATCGGAAAAATCCGATTACATATGGATACCACCGTTCAGCGAGAAGTCCGCACCCGTCGAGAAGCTGCCATCCGGACCGGCAAGCCACGAAACGATCGAAGCGATTTCTTCTGGGGTACCTAAACGCTTCACCGGCACACCGGCAATGATTTTCTCGAGCACATCTTCACGAATGGCCTTCACCATATCCGTACCGATGTAGCCTGGCGACACGGTATTCACCGTCACACCTTTGCTGGCCACTTCCTGTGCCAGAGCCATGGTAAAACCATGCATACCAGCCTTGGCGGTCGAGTAGTTGACCTGACCCATCTGACCCTTCTGACCGTTCACCGACGAGATGTTGACGATACGACCCCAGTTGCGATCGATCATGCCATCCACGACCTGCTTGGTGACGTTGAACATCGAGTTCAGGTTGGTGTCGATCACAGCGTCCCATGCCTCACGGGTCATCTTGCGGAACATGCCGTCACGCGTAATACCGGCATTGTTCACCAGGACGTCGACTTCGCCGACTTCCTTTTTAACCTTTTCGAATGCGGCGACGGTGCTATCCCAGTCGGCCACGTTACCTTCGGAGGCGATAAAGTCGTAACCCTGAGCCTTCTGGTCAGCCAGCCACTTGTCTTTACGTGGTGAGTTCGGGCCACAACCAGCAACGACGGTAAAACCGTCTTTGGCGAGGCGCTGACAAATCGAGGTTCCGATACCACCCATACCACCTGTTACATAGGCTACACGCTTGCTCATACTTCTGTCTCCCGGTGACGTCTTGTCGACTGTTTTAATCCGTTTTTACCGCCGTAATTACAGCGGCTTATTTGGACTCTGCAACGAATCCCGTGTTTTGTAAATACGCAAGGCACAAAACACCACGCCCTGATCTGGGCCGGTATTGATGCTCACAGGATCACTTTCCACCACAAAACTTTCAGCCAGCTGACAATGTCGGGAAAAACTTTCAACGGTCGACCGCACCTGACCCCAAGACGCTTCCGGTAGGATGCGCTGATGCACTTCTCAAAATCGCCTATTCTGGTCATCGTAGTCGCCCAACTATTCGGCACCTCGCTGTGGTTCTCCGCCAACGGTGCCGCCGGCAGCCTGATGCAAAGCTGGGGGATTACGGAAGCCGATATCGGCCTCCTCACCAATGCTGTCCAGCTGGGGTTTATCGTCGGCACGCTGACTTTTTCGCTCAGCGGCCTGGCCGACCGCTTCGAAGCCAGTCGTATCTTTACTGTTTCCGCCCTGTTCGGCGCACTCTTTAACGCGCTCTTCGCGCTCAGCGCTGAAGGACTCAGCAGTGGCCTGGTGCTGCGCTTTGCCGTCGGTTTCGCTTTAGCGGGGGTTTACCCGCTGGGCATGAAGATGGTCGTCAGCTGGGCCCCGGAACGGGCTGGCCACACCCTGGCACAACTACTGGGTATGCTGACCCTGGGGACGGCGTTGCCGCACGGCATCCGTCTCGTGGGCGCCGATTGGTCCTGGCAATCGTCGATTCTTGTCTCGAGTGCTTTGGCCGTCGTCGCTGCAGGCATGATCTGGACCCTCGGCGATGGGCCCCATCTCAAACTCAAACCGAGCGGCCCCGGCATTCGTCTCGGCCGTGTACTCACAGCTTTTACCATTCCACAGTTCCGCGCCTCGGCCCTCGCTTACTTCGGCCATATGTGGGAGGTCTATGCCTTCTGGACGCTGGTCCCGGCACTCCTGATCGTTAGCGGACTGGCGCAGCCCAACACCCCTGCGCTATCGGGCATGGCTTTTCTGGTCGTGGGCATTGGTGCGATCAGCTGCATGTTAGGCGGACAGCTTAGCCAGCGTATCGGCAGTGCCCGTGTCGCTGCCGGTGCCTTGGCGGGGTCGGCACTCAGCTGCGCCCTCTTCCCCCTGATGCCCATTGATCAGCCGGCCTGGTTGCTCGCCTTGCTGTTGTTCTGGGGCGCGACGGTGGTTGCGGATTCCCCCCAGTTCTCTGCCATGTCTGCCAGAGCGGCACCGCCGGAATTCGTCGGTAGCGCGCTGGCCTTACAAAATGCCATTGGCTTTACCATCGGCATGATCTCGATCCAACTCGGTACCGCGCTGGTGGGCACCATCGGTACCTATATTGCCTGGCTACTGCTGCCGGGACCGCTATTGGCACTCTGGGTGCTCTCACCGCTCTGGCGTAAATCACCCGCTTCACTGACCTGACTTCAATCACTTTCCCGAAACGACACACCATGTTCGGCAACATCCGCAAAGCACTCTCCGCCCCGAATGCCATGACAGTAACGCTGGCCGCCGCTGGCATTCTGGTCGTCACGATGGGCACCCGCCAATCTTTGGGGCTCTTCGTTGCGCCGATTAATTCAACGAGCGATATCGGTATTGTTGCCATCAGTTTGGCGCTGGCCATTGGTCAATTCTGCTGGGGGCTGGCACAACCCTTTTCGGGATTCCTTTCGGATCGGTACGGTCCAGGCAAGGTACTGGTTGCGGGTCTCTTCCTCTTGGCGCTGGGCAGCGCGATTACACCCTTCATGTTGTCCGACTTCGGCCTCATCATCAGCCTCGGCATGCTGATTTCGATTGGCTCCGGCTTCGGGGGCTTCTCTGTGCTGATCGGCGCTACCGCACAACGCATCCCGGCCGAAGCACGCGGCCCCGCTTCCGGCGTGATCAATGCCGGCGGCTCATTCGGCCAGTTCATCGGCGCACCGATCTTTCAAAGTCTCATTCAGCTGATTGGTTGGGCGGGATCACTCTGGGCTATGGCCATCATCGCGCTGAGCGCCCTGCCGTTGATTAATCGCCTGACCGGTGCCAAGACCATTCACGTCCACCCGCAGAATCTGTCAGAAAGCGATCCCTTCGGCAAAACTATCTGCGGCGCGCTTGGTAACCCGAACTACTTTCTACTCAATCTGGGCTTTTTCACCTGCGGTTTCCACATCGCATTCCTGGTGACGCACTTGCCGGGTGAAGTCAGCCTGTGTGGGCTACCGGCCAGTGTGGCGAGCTGGGCGCTGGCGATCATCGGGTTAAGCAACGTTTTCGGCAGCCTTTACGCCGGACAGTGTGTGGCACGTTATCGCAGCAAATACATACTCGCCGCCATGTACGGTAGCCGCGCCCTGCTCATCCTCGGTTATATGCTGCTGCCAAAGACCGAGTGGACCTATTACATTTTCGCGGCCGGCCTAGGGTTCACCTGGCTTGCCACGGTACCTCCAACAGCGGCGATTGTCGGCAAGCTGTTCAGCTTGCGCTACCTTGCCACGCTGTTTGGCATCTCGATGCTGTCACATCAGATTGGCGCATTCTTCGGCGCTTATCTCGGCGGTCTCGCTATCGCCGAATACGGCAATCTGGATGCGATGTGGATCGCCGACATGGCGCTGGCCGCCTTGGCTGCGTTGGTGAACCTACCGATCAAGGAAGCACCGGTTAAAACGGCTTAAGCAATACCTTGAGCCGCCGGATTAGCCGATTACGCTGACCCGGCGCTCCAGGAAACGCGCAGCGGCGACAATGACCGAAACCAACAACAGATAGACCACTGCGGCAAAGATATAGGCCTTGAAAAACTGGAAGTTGTACGAAGCCAATTCCTGAACGCGGGCAAAAAACTCTGTGTATTGAATCAAAAAGGCGATTGAGCTGTCTTTAAGATTACCAATCACCTGGTTGGTGAGTGCCGGCACAGAAAAGCGGAGAACTTGGGGCAACGTGATGTAGCGAAAGACCTGGGCTTCGCTAAATCCCTGAGCACGTGCCGCTTCAAGCTCAATTTGATCCAGACTGTTATAGGCCGTCGTCAAATACGCAGCATTGTAGGCAGCCACGTTCATGGTGAACCCGATGACCGCGACGGTAAACGGTTCAATCTTGATCCCCCACTGCGGCAAACCGTAGTACATCAGGAAGAGCAGGACAATCAGCGGCATGCCAATAAAAAATGAAATGTAGGCCTCGGTGAGCTTTCGGACCACTACGTGACGGCTAATACTGCAGTAAAAAACCAGGATCCCCAGCAGAAAGCCCGTGATACTGATGGTCACCGTCAGATGCAGGGTGTCGAGCAAACCCGACCAGATCAAGGGCCATTGATCAGTCAGATCTTTCAGGAAATTGTGCCAAGTTCCCACGCTACTCATGACCGATCAAAGAAGGCGCGGGTTTCGGCGTCCGGACAACTTTGTGCCAGATAGTCGAAACGCTCGTTGGCCTTAACGACACCGTTTTCGAGAAAAACGACACGATCAGCAATCGATCGGCCCAGACCCACATCGTGGGTAGCGCAAATAATCGTCACTCCTTCGGCGTTCAACTGGCGAATCAGCGTGCCGACCTCTTGAGACATCACCGGGTCCAGCGCCGATGTCGGCTCGTCAAGAACCACCACCGAGGGATCCATTGCCAGCACACGCGCCAAGGCCACACGCTGCTTCTGCCCTCCTGACAATTCGGATGGGTATTTATCGTGGTGCCGCCCCATCTCCAAACGATCAAGCTGTTGGAGCGCTGCATCAGCCGCATCGTTGTTACTCATCCCACGCAATTTGATCAACCCCAGTGTAATGTTATCCATCACATTCAGGTGGCGATACAACGCGAACTGCTGGAATACGAATCCAATTCGTTGGCGTAATTTACGAATATCTGTTTGTGGACTAGCCACATCGATGCCGTCCACATGAATCGAACCAGAGGTCGGCTCAACGAGGCGGTTCAGGCAACGCAGCAAGGTCGTCTTGCCACAGCCAGATGCGCCCATAATCACCTTGACTTCTCCAGCAGCAACGTCAAGATTAATGCCCGAGAGCACTGTCTGCCCGTTAAAGCTTTTAACCAGATCCCGAATTTGAATCAACGACATGGCTTCCCCAAGGTCTCTCAGACCGGCCGGATTCCCGGCACGCGATACATACGATCAATAAACTGCACACCCACCAGCAAGATCCGATAAATGGCGAAGTAAAGCACGCCCACCGCCAGATAAATTTCCGTGCCTTGTAGGGTTGTTCCCGTGAGCGTAATCGCCTCTTTGGTGATCTCAGGAATTCCCACGGTATAAGCGAACGGTGAATACTTCAGGACCGATGTAAACTCGTTCACCATGCCGGGCATGGCAAAACGCAACATCTGCGGCATTTCGATGTAGACAAAGATCTGCCACCGGCTCATACCCATCGATTGCGCCGCCAGAATCTCGACCGGGTCGACGGCATCGAGTGCACCACGAAAGACTTCGGCAAGATTCGCCCCGGCTACCAAACCCAGACTCAGCGCCATCGCTGCCAGCGGCGGCACTTTGAGACCAAAGCCAGGCAAACCGAAGTAGACCAGAAACAACAGCACCAGAACCGGTATACCCCTTAGAACATAGGTATAAATATCCGTGAGCACCTGTAACGGGCGACCACCGAGGCGGTGCGCTGCTGCGACCAGCATGCCTACCGCCAACCCGGTCGCGCTACACGTGAGCGTCACCAGGATGGTATAGAGGAGCCCATTGGCAAGGTGGGCAAAAATCTCCGATAGGCTCACGATCGCTATTGGCGCATTGCCTGATCAATAATCGCCTTCAGCTTATCCGGGCCTAGTTCGACGAGAAACTTATCGAAGTCATCACGCAGCTTAGAACCCTTGGCAAAAGCGAAGCCCAGAACATCAACGCCCTTGAACTCATAACTGCTGGTGATCGGTAAGTGCAGCTTGTTGGTGTAATTGGCGAGCACCGGCGCCTCGATAAAAGCCAGATCGATATTGCCGTTTTCCAGATCAGTCACAACTTCCGTGTAGGTCGGATAGAGCTTAACCTGTTTGAGCGAATAGTAACCCTTGGGTTCGAGCTGATTGCGGATCAGATCGTCATAAGCCATGCCTCGCGGATAACCGATCTTGTACTGCTTCAACTGCGACAGATCGGTAATCTGAATGTTGCGGCTCTTAAGGCTCACCAGGTGCCACGAGTTATCGTAGTACGGGGTCGAGAAGTCCATCGCCTCCTTACGCTTATCGGTAATCGAAATTCCCGAAAACGCCACATCAGCCTGACCACTGGACACAGCGCCCAGCATTCCCTGCCAGTCATAGGTGGTGACTTTCATCGTGCAGCCCCGCGATTGACAGTAGGCGCTGAAAATATCGAAATCGACACCCATGATTTTGCCGTTGCTTTCGTACAGCATCGGTGGCGACGCTGGCGAAACAGCGACGCGGATTACTTTGTCATCCTTACCGCCGGAACACCCGGCCAGCAAAGTACCCAATGCCAACGCCAAAATCATCCAGAACTTTTTCATTATCAACTCTCGTGGTTGGGGTTAAGTTAATCCAGCTTGCTACATTCCGTCGGCTTGATGGTATCGGCACCTTCCTGCCCCAGGTAGGACACCTGTACTATCACCGGTTTGCCCGCTCCAGCAAAACCTTGATGGCACCAGTTGATCGCCTCGACATAAGACTCACCCTTCTTAATGGTGCGCTTACCCTTTGAACCATAATCCACTTCTAGTTGACCAGATAGCACGAGAACAAGCACCGGGATGCTGTGCGCGTGGATGTTCGTCGGTTTACCAGCATTAATCTGCACGTTATAAGTCTGCAGCTTGGGCATGCCGGTCGGGTAATTGAAGCTCTGGCCGATAATGGTTTTGCCACCGCCCAGCATCGGGACTTCGGTCGCCTGAACGCCTTCGTATTTGTCGTGGTGTGTCGGTGCCGACATCACGCCGGCACTGGCCAAAACCACAACGGCGCCGACCAGGACGCGAGAAAAAATCTTGGTTTTCATAGCGTTCAATCTCCCAAAAGAAGTTTTTGCAAGCATAGCATCGGCGCTGAGACTCAGCGCCGTGAAACCAGAAAATGGGTCTTAATCTTGCCCAAGCCCTTGGCCTCCACTTCGCCGGCAGCTTCGGTGATGAATGCATCACCTAGCGCATCAAATGTGGACGGTGAAATCTGAACACGTCCGATCTGCGAGGTTGATTCCATCCGGCTTGCCGTATTAACTGTGTTCCCCCAGAGGTCATAGGAGAACTTCGTAAACCCGATCACGCCCGCCACGACCGGACCGGTATTGAGCCCAATACGCATGGCCAATTCCAGATTGTGTAACTTGTTGAACTCGGCAATGTCGTCATACATGCCTAAGGCCATATCGGCACAGATCTGGGCATGATCGTTACGAGGAATCGGCAAACCACCCACCGCCATGTAAGCATCGCCAATAGTCTTGATCTTTTCCAGGCCCAGTGATTCGGCGCGCGTATCAAAGCGCGTAAACAGATCATTCAACAGTTTTACCAGCTCAGCCGCGCTGATCTGGGATGACATCTTGGTAAATCCCACCAGGTCACTGAATAGAATCGTCACTTCAGGGTAACTCCCGGAAATGTTCTTTTCGCCACGCTTCAATCGATCAGCAATCGGCTTGGGCAAAATATTGAGCATTAGCTTTTCGGTCTTGAGCTGCTCGAACTCCAGTAACTGTTTCTCTTGATGTAACAACTCCAGATTGCGCTTGTCCTGGTCACGCAGGCGCTTCTTTTCCAAAGATGAGAAGATCCGAGCCCGCAGCAGGATGGGATCATAGGGTTTGGGCAGATAGTCCTCCGCACCGATTTCAATACACCGTATCGTTTTTTCGATCTGATCGGCCCCAGAGATCACGATCACAGGCAGCATCTTGTGCTCAGCGTCTTGCTTCAGGATTTCCAGAACGCCCAGACCGTCAAGCTCGGGCATCTCCAGATCCAGCAATACCAGATCCACAGGGTGATTCTTGATCGCTTCAACAGCTTCTAGACCATTCGACGCTTCGATCACATCAGTGAGCCCCAGATTCTTGAGGCTCATGGTCAGAATACGGCGCAGCGTCCGGCTATCATCGACCACCAAAATCTTACATGCCTGGTAGGCAGGGTCAACCATGACATCCTGATCGGACTGGGGTGTATCTGCCGTCGTCGTAGACATGAAATTCAGCTCCTCGGGGAATAACAGGAAAACTTCTCGTGTTGTTGCAGACCAAAACGGGCATTGGCATAAATCGACTCAGAGGCACCAAGTACCAGAAAGCCACCGGGTGCCAGATTCGCATGAATCTGATCTAGCAGTCGATCTTTGGTATCTTGACCGAAATAGATCATCACATTGCGCAGCAAAATTAGGTCAAACTTGGGCAACCGTGGCCAAGCTTCGATCAGGTTCATCGTGGAGAAGTTCACCATATTCCGCAGGCTCTCCGCGATCTCGTAGCGACCATCGCCATGTCCCGTGAAATAACGGTTTCGGTAGTGCACATCCAGACCCCGATCTGTTTCCGCCTGGCTATAAACCCCGGATTGGGCACGCGCAATATTGAGTGGCGAGATATCCGTCGCGAGAATATTGATCTTCCAGCGCGCCAGCTCAGGAAATGAATCCCGAATCAACAGGCTGACACTATAGGCCTCCTGCCCCGTCGATGCTGCGGCACTCCAAATGTTCAAAGTCTTATCGGTGGAACGCTCGGCAATCAGCTTAGGGAGCACATAATCCCGGATGCCATCGAAGAAATGCCGGTCCCGGAAGAATTGGGTTTCATTAGTCGTCAGGGCAACAAAGGATTCCCAATGACGCTCGCCCACCGGCTGATGGAGCAAATCTTCAATCAGAACCTCGACAGACTCATAACCATGCTTACGCGCCACTGGCTGTAAACGTGACTGAATCAGATAGTCTTTCTTTTCATCCAGCAGAATTCCGACCTTGCTACGCAAGAGTCCGTAAAACTGATCAAGAGCTTCCCGGTTCATCGTTACCGACTTTTCGGGGGAACAGGACGAGTTCGAAACACGATCTCATCGGCAATCCGGTCTATTGGTAGCACCTCGTCGGCGAGATCCTTCTGAACCACCGCGCCCGGCATCCCCCAGATCACACTCGTTTCTTCGTCTTGCGCAATTACTTGTCCTGAACGAGCACGAATCACTTCACAGCCGCGAAGGCCATCATAGCCCATGCCGGTAAGAACCACCGCCAACAAATCTTTGCCATAAACATCCGCGGCTGAACGGAATAAAACGTCCGCTGCCGGGCGACAGGAGTTTTCTGGCGGGTCCTCATTCAATAGGATATGCGTCTTAGTACCGGTCTTCTTGAGTGCCATATGCAAGCCACCAGGTGCCAAATAAGCCACGCCTGGGACGGCGATTTCTCCATTAAGCGGCTCCACCACTTTCATGACACCGCAGCCGGATAATCGGGCAGCCAGTGAGGTCGTGAAGTTAGACGGCATGTGCTGCACGATAAATATTGGTACCGGTAAAGGCGTCTTGAATTGCGAAAAAATCTGCATCAGCGCCATCGGGCCACCGGTCGATACGGCAATACACACGGCACGCACCGGGCTACGAATCACATTCCGAGATAGACGGGTTTCCGAGGTACCGGTACTGGCGGGTGCTACGGATTGAGGTATCGATACTTCAACGATCGCCTGTTTAGCTTCGGGAGACGGTGCAGACGACGCAGTCGCAAGCGCATTTCGTGCCTGGTGCCGTCGACCAAAGCCAACAATCTTGGGAATAAGCTGCTCTTCCAGCACTTTGAAAGCCCCAACGCTCCCAACGGCAGCACTCGGTTTGCCCACATAATCAGTGGCACCGGACGTCAGCGCGGTCGCGGCCATCTGCTCACCTTCCTGGGTGAGACTACTGAACATAATGACCGGTAACTTGTTATCGAGCTTGCGAATTGCTTTAAGAGCAGATATACCGTCCATCTCAGGCATATCGATATCCAGCGTGACAACATCGGGCTTGTACTTGGCAACGGCGTCAACCGCCTGCAGCCCGTTCAGCGCGACATGAATGACATCAATTTCCGGATGGCGATCAAACGCCGTTGTAATGATCTTCCGCATCACTGCAGAATCTTCAGCAACGACAACCCTGACCTTTCGCGTTCCCGCAGCTGACATCATCACAACTAGCGCTGCGTCAGGGAAATACCCGAGACAATCTTGTGCGTTTCAAGAATCAGCAGCAACTGATTAGGGAGCTTATAAACCCCAGAGATCACGTCACGAGCACGTTCCGGCAAATTACTCGGCGGTTGTTCGAAATTGATGGCATCGAGTTCCAGGATCGGCTTCGCTTCATCAACCAGCAAGCCGAAAAGTGCATCCTTCTCTTTGAAGAACAGCGCGATCTTGCCTTGATTACCGCTGCGTTCAGGCATACCAAGACGGACATGCATATCAATTGCAGTCACAATCTGACCGCGCAAATTGATGAAACCAGCCACCTCCGGCGGGCCAAGCGGTGCCGGTGTTACTTCAAACTGATTGCTGACTTCCACACCAGCCAGGGTTAATACGCCGAAATAGAACCCAGCAACGTTGAATGTGGAATAGACCTTAGTTGAACTCATGACTAGGATTTCGAAACGACGACGCCGTAGGATTCATTCAGGGAATTTTCCAGAACCTTCAGGTCAGCATTCTTGGCGAGGTTATGTAGCGCAAGAATTTCAGGAACATTCAGGAAGCTAACGACCTTGCCATTGACGATGGCACTCCCCGAAATGCCCTTCTGAATGGGGCCAGAAATCGTCACGTCAGAAGAGGTGTGGAAAATATCGAAGATCTTGCGCACGACAAAACCCACCGGTTTGTCATCAACGTAATAAACGATCACAGAAAGTGGGCGATCCACATACAACCCATCGCGCGACGCACCATCCACGAGATCATCCAACCAGATCAGCTGCATGATGTGGTCATCGTACATCACCACATCGTGCGTACCTCGTTGGTAAATATCTTTGACGTTAAAACTTTCCAGGCGGGTCACATAAGCCAGCGGGATCGCCACACGTTCTAACCCATGCAAATCGAACAATAGGAACGCATCAGCTTCATCGCTGAGCTGCGCAGCCTCTTCCGAAATCGTACTCTGGAACTCGTTTTCCATCAGTTTGGAAATCAGTCCCGAACGAATGGCAATGCCAGAAATATCAAAAATCAGTGACACACGGCCATCGCCCAGAATCGTCGTACCACTATAGATCGGCGTTCCCTTCATCAAGGGGCCGACCGACTTAACGACGATTTCCTGCATGAACAAGATCTCTTCGGCCACCAGGCCAAAGAGAATGCCTGCAGCTTGAACCAGAACAATATTCAACGGGGCATCAGGGTCTTCGCGCAGCGGCTTAATGCCCAGTTCCTGATTGAGATAAAGCAGCGGAATCAATCGGTCACGCAAACGCAGCACCGGGACGCCGTAAAAATCTTCGACACCCGGTTTGCCCTCTTCAGGATGATGCCGAACCATCTCAACCACATTACTCTGCGGAATAGCAAACTGCTGGGTGCCGCATCGGACAAAAACCGCCGGCATAATGGCCAGCGTCAGCGGAATACGTAGACGGATCTTCGTACCGGCCTCAGAGGTCACGATTTCGACCGTACCACCAATTTCCTGCACGTTGGTACGTACGACATCCATACCGACGCCACGACCGGACAGGCTGGTCACCTGCGCCTTGGTCGAAAAACCCGGCAGGTAGATGAAATCAATAATTTCCCGATCCGAGAGACGGTCCACGCGCTCTTGAGTCACCAGACCCATCTGGACTGCCTTCTGGGCCACCAGCGGTACATTCACCCCAGCACCGTCATCACCCAGCTCAACAACGATCATGCCTTTCTCGTGGAAGGCGTTCAGCGTTATCGTGCCTGTGGGCGATTTACCGGCTTGCAGCCGAACTTCCGGTAGCTCGATCCCGTGATCAATGCTATTACGAATGATGTGAGTCATCGGATCCCGAATCGACTCAAGCAGGGTCCGATCCAGCTCGGTATCAGCACCAATCTGCACCAACTCGACCAACTTGCCGGTTTCCTGCGCCACATCGCGTACCAGACGTGGAAATTTTGACCAGATATTCTTGATCGGCTGCATGCGCGTCATCATCATGCGCTCTTGCAGACCCATCGTAATCACATCAATGCTGCGAACCGTATTCAGGAAGTTGAGATCACCGCTGCTCTTAGCAAAGGACATCAACCGGTTTCTGGCCAGTACCATCTCACTGACCAGATTCATCAGGTTGTCGAGAAGATCGACATTGACCTTAATCGGTGCTGCAAATTCGCTCTGTCGCTCGCTCGCTTCTTTCTGTGCTTCTGTTTCTGCAGGCAGAACCTCGCCTTCCGCTGCCTGGACAGCCGGCGGCTGAGCAACCGCCTGAGGGTCTATGCTAGGCGCTTCCTGCACGCTGGCCTCGATAGCCGGCGGCGGCGAAACGGGCGCTGCAAGCACGGCCTCGACGGCCTCAACCAGGGTTTCAGCGGCCGCCGCGCCCGGAGATGCCGCGGCCGCGGGAGATACATCAAGCTGAGGAACTGCCGACGAGCCGCCTTCGGCCATGGCCAATAGTGAGGCCACCAGGAGTGTATCGTCGCCAGTTGGCTCAGCACGCGCTGACTGGATGGTCGTCACAATCCCACGCAGGCAATCGATCGACTGTAACAGCGCATTGGTGATCGCGACGTCAACAATATACGTACCATCGCGCAGCTTACTCAGCAGCGATTCGCTGGCATGCGCCACCTTCTCGATCCGCTCAAAGCCAAAGAAGCCGCTGCTCCCTTTAAGGGTGTGCACGGCTCGGAAGATATTCCCGATCAGCGCTTTATCGTTCGGCGAGCTTTCCAGCTTGACGAAATCGATATCCAGCTGATCAAAGATCTCTTCGGCCTCGATCAGGAATTCATCAAGAATTTGATCATCGAGTTGCATAGGTCGATCTGCAGATATTGGAAATCGCTAATCGACTCAGATCTTGAAGCGCTGGACCATGGTTTGCAAATCGCTCGCCATTTTTGAAAGTTCATGCGCCGCCTGCTGAGTATTGGCCGCCCCTTCGGTCGAATTGGCCGACACGGAGGAAACGCACTCGATGTTCTTGGCAATCTCATTACTACCATCGGCGGCCTCTGAAACCGTACGGCCAATCTCGTTAGCCGTTGCAGCCTGCTCTTCAACGGCGCTTGCAATGATGCTTGAAATATCATTGATTTTAACGATGCTCGACGAAATCGCAGCGATCGAACTGACTGCACCGGAGATGTCCTGCTGAATCGTGGCGATGCTGCCGATGATCTCTTCTGTTGCCTTGGAGGTCTGACGCGCGAGTTCTTTCACTTCGTTCGCTACCACCGCAAAGCCCTTACCGTATTCACCGGCGCGTGCCGCTTCAATGGTTGCGTTCAACGCCAGGAGATTGGTCTGTTCGGCAATCGACGAAATCACTTTGGAGACGGTGCCAATTTCCTGGCTGCTCTGATCCAGCTTGGTCATGGTATCGGTTGTCTGCTTGGCTTCTTTAACGGCCTGGCCAGTAATCGACGACGCCTCCATGGCATTGGACGAAATCTCGCGAATAGCCACGCTCAACTCTTCAACGCCAGTCGACACGCTCTGCATATTGCCGCTCACCTGCGTTGCGGCCGAAGCCGCCGAGGTCGCCTGAGCCGAGGTTTCTTCAGCATTCGAGCTCATTTGCGAGCTCAGCGCTGACAACTCTTCTGATGCAGCAGACAGATTGGTCGCGCTGGCAGAAATCGACTGGAAAGCTTCACGGGCGGTTTCGATCAGTGTATTCACCTGCTTGGCGATATCCAGGAAGAAACCATCCTTGCCTTCCAGATCGACGGCGGCCTTAAAGTCGCCAGCAGCGGCGGCCGCAATCACGGCGGCGATCTGGTTGGTGGTTTCCTGTGCCTTGATGACATTGGCCTTTTCAATCTGCGCCAGCGCATCGGCCTTCTGCAGGCTTACTTGCAGCGCGGCAACCGATTTGGCCATGGCACCGACTTCATTGGTCATCTCGGTACCCGGTACGACGGTATCCAGCTTCGCATTGGCCAAGTCAGTCAGCGACTTCTCCAGACCACCGAGCGGGACACTGATTGATTTGGTCACAACGATGGTAATCAAAAGCGCAACCAGCAACGAGACCAGCAGCGTCACGCCAACGATCACCTGGGCGGTCGTCGCACTCTCAACAGCCTTCAAATAGAAAGCTTCTGCGCCCTTGATCTTTGCATCCGAAATATCGCGCACGGTTGAAGACACTGCACCGACCTGATCCTGATAATCTTTGGAACTAATAATTTTATAGGCGGCAACCCCGCCCCCTTCGTTAGCTGCAGCAATCACTTTATCGACGGCTGTGAAGTAGGTAGTGATCAGCGCTCCCAGACCATCCAGTTTTTCGCGCAATTCCGGGCGAATAATCAGTGGCTTGAGCTTCTCGTAGTTGCCTAACATGGTGGCTTTAGTCTGCTCGATCTGATCCAGCGCTTTCTTCTTACTTTCAGCATCATTGGCATTGGTAGCCAGCACGTAACGATTGGTCACACGGCCAATGATGTTCAGATCGCGATTCAGCGTTCGTGCCGTCGACACGCCGATGAGATCTTTTTCGTAAATCGTCTTGGTGTTGTCTTCCAGCATACGGATGTTAGAAA
>CALKUR010000053.1 GCA_937996725.1 uncultured Dechloromonas sp.
TACTGGGCCCCTCAAGCAGCTACGGCAAGAACACGATGCCGCGTGTGGCTGCGCTGCTGGATGTGGCGCAGATCTCCGACATCATTGGCGTGGTTTCGGAAGATACGTTTGTGCGCCCGATCTATGCCGGTAACGCATTGGCAACCGTCGTATCATCGGATGCCAAGAAGGTCATCACGGTGCGTTCAACGGCCTTTGATCCGGTGGCCGATGGTGGCAGTGCCGCGGTTGAAAACGCGGCTGCGGCGGATGCCGGTAAGAAGTCGGATCTGGTCGGTCGTGAGCTGACCAAGTCGGAGCGTCCGGAACTGGGCGCCGCCAAAGTGGTGGTCTCGGGTGGCCGTGGCCTAGGTAGTGCTGAAAGCTTTAAAGCGATCATGGAACCGCTGGCCGACAAGCTGGGTGCGGCTATCGGTGCATCGCGCGCTGCAGTCGATGCCGGTTTCGTCTCTAATGATTGTCAGGTGGGTCAGACGGGCAAGATCGTCGCGCCGCAACTTTATATTGCGGTGGGCATGTCGGGTGCGATCCAGCATCTGGCGGGCATGAAGGATTCGAAGGTCATTGTGGCCATCAACAAGGATCCGGATGCGCCGATCTTCCAGGTGGCCGATTACGGTCTGGTCGCCGACCTCTTCGAGGCTGTGCCACAGCTGACCTCGTCGCTCTAAGCGACGACAGCCGCACTATTCTTTTCAGGTTTTACGGAGTTTCACGATGAGTACTTATAGCGCCCCCGTCCGCGAGATGCAGTTTGTAATGAATGAACTGGCAGGTCTCGAGGCTGTCACCCAGCTCCCCGGTTACGAAGAAAGTTCGCCGGACCTGGTAGAAGCCATCATGGATGAAGCGGGTAAGTTCGCCTCGGAAGTGATCGACCCGATCAACCCAGTGGGGGATCGTCAGGGTTGTACCTGGAAGGATGGCGTCGTGACCGCTGCCGATGGTTACAAGGACGCCTATAAGCTGTTTGTGGAAACCGGCTGGAACGCCATGCCCTGTTCGACGGAGTTCGGTGGCCAAGGTCTGCCGACCTTGGTGTCGACCGCCGTTCAGGAAATGTGGAAGTCGGCCAGCATCTCGTTTGCGCTGTGCCCGATGCTGACGACGGGTGCGATTGAAGCCATCGCACATCACGGCTCCGACGAACTCAAGAACACCTATCTGCCGAAGATGGTGGAAGGCACGTGGACTGGCACGATGAACCTGACCGAGCCGCAAGCCGGTTCGGATCTGAGCGCCGTGCGTTCTAAAGCAATTCCGCAGGACGATGGTAGCTATCGTATTTCGGGCACGAAGATTT
>CALKUR010000054.1 GCA_937996725.1 uncultured Dechloromonas sp.
ATTAGCATCGATTCCACCGACTACCTTCGATGCCATCTATCAAGCCACATATCAACTCTTCCCTTGGTTTGAATCAGTCAGAGGTATTGGCTCCAACCTTCAATCTATTGAGGGCCAAATTCTTTTAGAGTCAATGTCGCAGTTGCTTGAGGAAGGCATCATCGCGATCCCATTGCATGATGCATTAAGAGTACCGATACAACATCAAGCAAAGGCTGAAAAAATTCTCAAAGAAATTTCGGCGCGCCTCGAGTTTCTGATCAACGTAGGTCTCGACTACCTCTCGCTCGAACGGTCGGCCGACACGCTCTCCGGTGGCGAAGCGCAACGTATCCGTCTTGCTTCACAGATCGGCTCCGGCCTCACCGGAGTGATGTATGTGCTCGACGAACCATCGATCGGTTTGCACCAGCGCGACAATGATCGACTGCTCGCCACACTGCGCCGACTACGCGATCTCGGCAACACAGTCATTGTGGTCGAGCACGATGAAGACGCCATCCGCATGGCCGACTACGTCGTCGATATGGGGCCGGGGGCCGGCGTACATGGTGGTCGCATCGTGGCCCAAGGGACCCCGAAACAAATCACCGACAACCCGGATTCGATGACCGGTGCCTTCCTGGCCGGGCGAGAAGCCATTACGCTACCGGCAACGCGTAAAGCACCCGATCCAGAACGTGTGTTGCAACTTAAAAACGCGACCGGTAACAATCTTCAAGGCACCGACCTGACCATTCCGCTGGGGCTATTCACTTGCATCACGGGTGTTTCCGGCTCTGGTAAGTCGACACTCATCAATGACACGCTGTATGCCGTCTGCGCCAAGCACCTGTATGGCAGCAGCCTGGACCCGGCACCCTATGAAACGCTGGACGGCCTCGATCAAATCGATAAGGTCATCAACGTCGACCAGAGCCCCATTGGCCGAACGCCGCGTTCTAACCCCGCCACCTACACCGGTTTGCTGACACCAATTCGCGAACTGTTCTCCAGCGTACCCGAATCGCGCACACGGGGATACGAACCCGGGCGCTTCTCGTTTAACGTCAAAGGTGGCCGCTGCGAAGCCTGTCAGGGTGATGGTGTCATCAAGGTGGAGATGCACTTCCTACCCGATGTGTATGTGCCCTGCGATGTTTGCCATGGCAAGCGCTACAACCGTGAAACGCTGGAGATCCAGTACAAGGGCAAGAACATCCACGAAATTCTGCAGATGACCGTGGAGGACGCGCTAGAGTTTTTCCATGCCGTGCCCACGGTCGCCCGCAAACTCAAAACACTGATGGATGTCGGCCTTGGCTACATCCAGCTCGGCCAGTCGGCGACCACGCTGTCCGGCGGTGAGGCGCAACGCGTCAAGCTCTCGCTTGAGCTCTCCAAACGCGACACTGGCCGCACGCTATACATTCTCGACGAACCAACGACGGGCCTGCACTTCCAGGACATCCGTCTGCTCCTCGGGGTGCTGCATCGTCTGACCGAACACGGTAATAGCGTCGTCGTTATTGAACACAACTTGGATGTCATCAAGACAGCCGACTGGGTCATCGACCTGGGGCCAGAGGGTGGCGCCGGCGGCGGCCGCATTATCGCCGAAGGCACACCGGAAACCGTGGCCGCCACCAAAGGTAGTCATACCGGTCATTTCCTGAAACAGGTGCTGGCGCATTCGCAAATAGATAAGGCAACACCCGCCAAGAAGACACCGGCCGCCAAAAAATCGGCGCCTGTCACAAAGACCACGAAGAAATCCAAATAAACCACATCGATTTACACAACCACGATCGTCCGAGGAATCACTATGAGCACCACCGCACAGACAAGCTGGCTCGATAAAAGCCGCATCGTCGCCAAACCCGGCTTTAACCGCTGGCTCGTTCCACCCGCCGCACTCGCCATCCATCTGTGTATCGGTATGGCCTATGGTTTTTCGGTGTTCTGGTTACCGTTATCGCGCGCCATTGGCATCACACAACCACTGGCCTGCCCGGCCGACATGAGCTTACTGACGGAACTGTTTGCCTCGAATTGCGACTGGAAGATTTCAACCCTGGGCTGGATGTACACCCTCTTCTTCGTGTTCCTTGGTTCCTCGGCCGCCATCTGGGGCGGCTGGCTAGAACGCGTCGGCCCGCGCAAAGCCGGTGTGGTCTCGGCCGTTTGCTGGTGCGGCGGCCTGGTTATTTCGGCCATTGGTATCAAGTTGCATCAAATCTGGTTGATGTGGCTCGGTTCAGGTGTCATCGGTGGCATCGGCCTGGGCTTAGGTTATATCTCGCCGGTCTCAACACTGATTAAGTGGTTCCCAGACCGTCGTGGCATGGCAACCGGCATGGCCATCATGGGCTTTGGTGGCGGCGCGATGATCGGCGCACCGCTGGCCGACCTGCTGATGAAGTCATTTGCTACGCCAACCTCCGTGGGCGTCTTCGAAACATTTCTGGTCCTCGCTGCCATCTACTTTGTGTTCATGATCTCGGGCGCACTGGGTTACCGCATTCCGGCCGAAGGCTGGAAGCCAGCCGGCTGGACACCGCCGCCGCCGTCAAAGAGCGCCATGATCACCAACCATCATGTGCATCTGAGCAAAGCCTGGAAGACGCGTCAGTTCTGGTTGGTCTGGACCGTACTCTGCGTCAACGTCACCGCGGGTATCGGCATCATCGGTATGGCATCGCCCATGCTGCAGGAAGTCTTCGCCGGCAAACTGATCGGTATCGACGTAGCCTTCAACGAATTGAGCGCCGCACAAAAAACCTCGATCGCGGCCATCGCCGCGGGATTCACCGGCTTGCTCTCGCTGTTTAACATCGTCGGTCGTTTCTTCTGGGCATCGCTCTCCGACAAGATTGGCCGCAAAGCCACCTACGCCACATTCTTCCTGCTCGGCTTTGCGATGTATGCCGCCATTCCGAGCACGGCCGGTAGCGCCAGCCTTGCCCTGTTTGTGATCTTTATGTGCGTGATTCTGTCGATGTACGGCGGCTGCTTCGCCACCGTACCGGCCTACTTGGCAGACATGTTCGGCACCAAGTTCGTCGGTGCCATTCACGGACGCCTGCTGACCGCGTGGTCGGCAGCCGGTATCTTCGGCCCGGTCATCGTTAACTATCTGCGCGAGTACCAACTAGCGCATGGCGTGGCACGCGCGGATGCCTACAACATCACCATGTACATCCTCTCCGGCTTGCTGATCATCGGCTTCATCGCCAACTGGCTGGTCCGTCCAGTTTCGGAAGAGTTACACATGAGCAAAGACGAAGTCGCCGAAGAGAAAAAGCTCGCCGACGATACCCACGAGCACTTCGTCTCGGACGTCACTGCCATCGCCCACGAAGTCAGTCACTCGTGGAAAATCGCGCTGGCCTGGGCCGCTGTCTCAATCCCCATGGCCTGGGGTATGTGGATTACGCTGCAGAAAGCACTGCTGCTCTTCAAGTAATCCAATTCACGCCCAACAAAAAGCCGCCTCATGGGCGGCTTTTTACTTAAGGTGTCTGAAAGTTATTCGACCGTCACGCTCTTGGCCAGATTCCGCGGTTTATCCACATCCGTACCCTTGGCGAGTGCCGTGTGATACGACAAGAGTTGTAGCGGGACGGTGTGGACGATGGGGGATAGGCTACCGGCATGATCCGGCACGGTGATGACGTGGACGCCATCTTCTGATTTAAACCCCGTGTTGGCATCAGCCAGCACGAAGAGTTCACCGCCCCGCGCTTTGACTTCCTGTAGGTTGCTCTTGAGCTTTTCCAGCAAGGCATCGTTCGGTGCAACGGAGACCACCGGCATATCCTTATCGACTAAGGCCAGGGGACCATGCTTGAGTTCGCCGGCGGCATACGCTTCGGCGTGGATATAGGTGATCTCTTTGAGCTTGAGTGCACCTTCTAGGGCGATGGGGTAATGCACACCACGGCCCAGGAAGAGCGCATGGTGCTTGTCGGCGAATTGCTGTGCCCACACTTTGATCTGCGGTTCGAGTTCGAGGACGGACGTAATGGCCGCTGGCAGGTGGCGCAGGTCGGATACGAGGTTTGCCAGGTGCTCAGCACTGATGCTGCCTTTGACTTTGGCCAGCACCAAGGTCAACACGTAGAGCGCGGCCAGCTGGGTGGTGAAAGCTTTGGTCGAAGCCACGCCGATTTCCGGTCCAGCATGGGTCAGGAAACGCAGCGGGCAAGCACGGATGATGGCGGATTCGGGGACGTTACAGATGGCCAGGGTATGCGGCATCCCTAGATCCTGAGCATGCTTGAGCGCGGCCAGGGTGTCGGCGGTCTCGCCAGACTGGGAGATGGCGATAACCAGGGTCTTAGGATCTGGGACACTATCGCGGTAGCGGTATTCGCTGGCGACTTCGACGGTGGTCGGTAGTTTAGCCAGGCTCTCTAGCCAGTAACGTGCGGTGAGGCCGGCGTGGTAGCTAGTACCGCAAGCCAGGATGAGGATGCGGTCAATGTTCTTAAAGATGTCTTCAGCTTGGGCACCGAACCAACCCGCTTGTACCGTCTGGGCGCTACCCAGCATGTCCAAGGTATTGATGATGGCGCTGGGCTGCTCGAAGATCTCTTTCTGCATGTAGTGGGCATAGGTACCCAGCTCAACGGCATCGGCAGACAGTTGGGATTCGGTTTCTTCCCGGGTGACGGGGGTGCCATCCTGACGGATGACGGCAATGCTATTGGGTGTTAGGACGGCGACATCGCCATTCTCAAGGTAGACCATGCGGCGGGTAACCTGCAGCAACGCGGCGGTGTCGGAGGCGGCATAGTTGGCGTCGTCGGCCAGACCTAACACCAATGGGGAACCTTCCCGGGCGACGATGGCGGTATGCGGGTTGTCCTGCTGGATGACACCGATGGCGTAAGCACCGATGAGGCGTTTACAGGCAGTACGAACAGCGCTCACCAGATCCGGTGCACCGGCCAGGTTCTGATGCACCAGATGAGCGATGACTTCAGTATCGGTATCCGAGGTGAATTCGTAACCCGCGGCTTTGAGTTCAGACCGCAGCGCTTCGTGGTTCTCGATGATGCCGTTATGGACGACGGCCAAACCATTGGAGATGTGCGGGTGGGCGTTACGCTCACAGGGGGCACCATGGGTTGCCCAACGGGTGTGGGCGATGCCGGTTTCACCAGTGAGCTGCTGTTTCTCGGTTTCGGCGGTCAGATCGGCGACGCGGCCGGCGGAGCGGACGCGCACGAGGCCATTGCCATTGAGGACGGCGACGCCGGCAGAGTCATAACCCCGGTATTCGAGCTTGCGCAGTCCTTCTAGCAAAACACCGACGATGTTTTTATGCCCTACCGCAGCAACGATACCGCACATAAATCCGACTCCAACGTCTTAAACAGTTTGCACAATTATACCGGTGAGCGCTGACATAAGCTTATAAGAAAGGGCTATAGGTCAAAACAGGATCTTTGCGGATAATCACGCCATCGCCTTTACAGACATGCCCGAGGTTATCCATGCGTATCGCCAATGACATCACCGCCCTGATCGGCAACACCCCACTCGTTCGCCTCAACCGCCTGACCGATGGCGCTAAGGCCACAGTTGTGGCCAAGCTGGAATATTTCAACCCGTCGCACAGCGTCAAGGATCGGATTGGCGTGGCCATGATCGATGCCGCCGAAAAGGCTGGCCTGATCAAACCGGATACCGTCATCGTGGAACCGACCAGTGGCAATACCGGTATTGCGCTCGCTTTCGTCTGTGCCGCCCGCGGCTATAAGCTGGTACTGACGATGCCAGAAACGATGTCTAAAGAACGTCGCGCCCTACTCCGTGCCTATGGTGCCGAACTGATTCTGACGCCGGGCCCCGAAGGTATGGGCGGTGCGATCAAGAAAGCCGAAGAACTGGCGGCCGCTAATGCCAATTACTTCATGCCGCAACAATTCAAAAACCCGGCCAACCCTGAAATCCACCGCAATACCACAGCCGAAGAACTGTGGCGCGACACCGATGGACAGATCGACATCGTGGTCGCCGGCGTGGGTACCGGTGGCACGATCACCGGTGTGGCCGAAGTACTCAAGGCCAAAAAACCAGGTTTCAAAGCCATCGCCGTGGAACCCGATGCCTCGCCCGTGCTGTCGGGTGGCCAGAAGGGTCCGCACCCGATACAAGGTATTGGCGCCGGCTTCGTGCCAGACGTCCTCAATACCGGCATCATCGACGAGGTGATCCGCGTCAAGAATGACGACGCCTTCGCCACCGCGCAACGCGCCGCCAAAGAAGAAGGTCTACTCGTTGGCATTTCATCGGGTGCAGCACTATGGGCAGCCGCTGAAGTCGCCAAGCGCCCGGAGAATGCCGGCAAGCTGATTGCCGTCATCATTCCGTCATTCGGCGAACGTTATCTGAGCACGGCACTCTTCGCCGGCCTAACCGACTAATCTTTAAACGCTTCAGGCATAAAAAAGCCGGGTAGAACCCGGCTTTTTTATGCCCTCAAATCGGTTACTTGCGGCGCGTTGGCCGCTTCGCCGATGCTTTTCCGGTCGCAGCGGAGACGGTGGCATTGCCCATCGTCGACACGCTATCTTCGGTCACTTCGGTAAAACGCAGCACGGCATCGTTAAAGCGCTCAAACGCTTCATTAGCAGAATTCATCGTGGATCGAATCGCCGCCACGGCGACTTGGGAGCCGGCTGGGGTCGATTTAGCGATCTGATTGGCCAAGGCGGTCATCGTATCCATGAAACCGCTGTATTGGGCTTCAATCAAGTGAACGGCATCTTCTTGGGCAACGGTCGATAGTTCGTAGAGGCTGCGCGAATACAAGACACCCTTCTCTACTTGGGGCTTCGACAATTGGCTGTGCAAATCTGCGGCATCGCGTGGCGACTTCACGGCCAGCATGCGCTGAGTGCCTTCGGCAAAATCGACCATCGCTTCTCGCACCGCATGCAGATTCAATGCGGCCATACGCTCAGCAGAGGCCAATGCAGTATTACCCACCGACACCAGCGCATTCACGACGGAGCGCTGAGCGGCAAACATGTCATCAAAATCAAATCCGGACATTCGTGACTCCTTGGAACATCAGGTTAGGTGCTGCCTATTCTATGCTCATTACGACCAATGTTCCATGCTTTTCGCATAATCGCAATGGGTTTTACCCACCCCTTGGTCGCGTTTCAAATCGCTTGAGCACCTCTAACGACACGTGATCCAGAACCCCTTGATGCGTGCTTTCCAGAACCACCATAGGGGCACAGCCTTCGGCGAGCGCTTCCAGCCAGCGGCTGAGGCAGAGACACCACTGGTCACCGGCCTGTAACCCGGCAAATTGCCACGCCGGTCTCGGTGTGACTAGGTCGTTTCCCCGGCTAACGCTAAACGCCAGAAAGTCTTCCGTCACGACGGTACAAACAAGGTGCGCGCCAAGATCGGTCTCTTCCGCACGACAACATCCATCGCGCATAAATCCCGTCAATGGATCAAAAGAACACGGCACCAAGGGTTCGCCGAAGACATTCCGGTCAATCATATTTCCTTGCGTTGGCATAAGCGTCCTCTATGAATCAACATTTCTACCTATTATCGCCGCACCCATGCCACACCCGTCACGGCCACAGCCATCCCCAGCAACTGAATCAGGGTCAGGGTTTCGCCAAAAACCAACCAAGCAATCACTGCGGTTGAAGGCGGTACCAGATAAAACAGACTGGCCACATTGACTGAGGTACCCGAACGAATGAGATGGTTCAACAACCCGATGGCCCCGACGGACAGCACCAACACCAGCCAACTCAGCGCGAAGATAAATTCACCTGTCCATTGCACCTCGAAGTTCTCGGTCAACAACGCCAACGGTAAGGTGGCCAGCCAGGCAGCGCCGAACTGGATAGCCGCACCAGAACGCCAATCGAAGTGCGGGCAGAACCGCTTCTGATAAAGCGCGCCGAACGTAATCGCCAAGAGTGCAGCCAAAGCCGGCAAAACGCCCGCCCAGCCGAAGCCCGCTTCCAAACGTGCAGACAGCACCATGATCAGACCCACCAGGCCAAGCAGGAGGCCACCCCATTGCCGCAGCGATACACGCTCGCCCAGCATGGCCCCAACGATGGTCGCCGTGAGCAGCGGTTGCAAGCCAACCAATAGGCTCACCAAGCCCGCCGGCAAACTTTGCTTGATCGCCAGAAATACCCCGCCCAGATATAGCGCATGGATCAACAATCCGGCGACTGCCAAATGCAGCCACTGCCGTGGGTCCGTCGGCCAAGGTGCCCGAAAACTGAGCGCCAACAGCGTCATCAGCACAATGAGCGCGGAATAACGGAGCAAGAGAAAGGTCAGCGGTTCGGCATAGGGTAAACCAAACTTAGCACCGACAAACCCCGTGCTCCACAGAAACACAAACAGCAGCGGCACGAACCGGCTAAGAGAAGGCTTGGATTGCGGAGACGAAGACATAACCGAATGTTATCCTGTTGCCATGTCCGATGGTTTACCTGCAACGTCGATCAGCCGCCAAGTACATGGCACGCCTTGTACGTTTAAAGCGGCCGACAACTTCACCCTGCACGGTCATCTGTGGCACCCAGATGCACAAGCACCCCATACGGCACTATTAATCAACGCCGCGACCGGGGTTGCTGCCCGCTATTACAGCCGTTACGCGGCCTACCTTGCGGCTCACGGCTTTCTCGTGATGACCTACGATTACCGTGGCATCGGTATTTCTCGCCCACCCAGATTGCGCGGCTTTCGCGCCACCAAGCACGATTGGGGCACGCTCGACTGCGAAGCGGCCATACAAATACTCCATCGCCAAGCACCCCATCTGCCCATGATGGCCGTCTGCCACAGCATCGGCGGCTTTACACTGGGCCTCGCGCCAAGCGCAACGCTCATTCAGCGCGCCCTATTTGTTGGCTGCCAGTATGCCTACTGGCAGGATTACCGCCTACTGCTACGCGTGCCCATGTGGCTCAATTGGCACCTAACCATGCCCGCACTGACCAAAATTTTTGGTTACTTTCCCGGCAGCTGGCTGGGTTGGCTAGAAGATCTTCCGGCCGGCGTCGCCATGGAGTGGGCGACGCGCTTTCATCCCAGTTTCCACCAACGGTACCATCGCCTGGATCATGCCCATCCCCCGGCATCGGATGTCGAACTTGAGGGGCGTATGGCAGCCCTGCACGTCGACATCTTAGCTATTGCCGACACACGCGACTCCTTTGCAACCCTATCGGCAACCCGACGACTCCTTGGCTATTTCAGACGTTGCAACCGAACGTTTTCGCAGATTCATCGACGTCGCATGCGTTTGCCCAAACTGGGCCACTTCGGTTTCTTTCACGACCGTTTTCGTCCATCGCTTTGGCCACAAAGCCTAGCGTGGCTCACGACCGGCCAAAACCCCTGGCCGAGCACGACCCATTGGCCGGCGGAGCACCACTGATGGCCGCGCACAACGAATTACAACCCGGCACAGAGGCATTTCGTCGCGCGAACTGGGCGCTCATACTCGGCGGCTTTGCCTGCTTTACACTGCTCTATGGCACACAGCCGATTCTGCCGCAGTTCACCGAAGCCTTCGGCATTTCTCCCACCATGGCGAGTCTGGCGGTGTCCGCTGGCACGCTCACGCTCTCGGTGTTGCTGATTCCGCTGAGTCTGCTCTCTGACCGCTTTGGTCGGGCGCCTTTGATGAAAGCCGCGCTGCTTGGTGCTACTTTTTTTGCCGCGCTGTCCGCACTTGCACCAGATTTCGAATGGCTAATCCTCTCTCGCGCCGGTGTGGGTGCGTGCATCGCCGCGCTGCCCGCCGCTGCCATGGCCTACCTTGGCGAAGAAATCACACCGGAAGCACGCGGCCGTGTCATGGGGATGTATATCGCGGGTAATGCACTGGGTGGCATGTTTGGGCGATTCCTGTCCGCCCTCGTCACCCAATTCAGCAGTTGGCACTACGGACTGGCGGCATTGGCCGTTGTCGGCGTCATTTGCACGGCACTTTTCTGGAGAATGCTGCCGCCAGCACAACACTTTCGAGCGCGCTCCATGGCGCCCAGCGCACTCTGGCAAGACATCGTGCGCATCTACAAAGACCCCGGGCTGCCCTGGCTATTCACCACGGCCTTCCTGATCATGGGGGCCTTCGTCAGCATATACAACTACCTTGGCTTCCGGCTGAGTGCCGCCCCATACGATCTGGGCCCGGCGGCTATCGGTGCCGTCTTTCTGCTCTACGCGGTCGGCAGTGCATCATCCGCGCTGGCCGGACATCTGGTGGATCGTCATGGACGCAGCCTCATCATGCGCGGCATGATCGCCGCCATGGCACTTGGCGTACTCGCCACGCTAGACAGCCACCTGGTGATCATCGTTGCCGGATTGGCGTTGTTCACGTTCGGTTACTTCGCCACGCATGCCATCGCTAGCGGCTGGGTAGGCGCACGCGCCGGCGAGCGACGCGGCCTCGTCTCGGCGCTTTACCTCTCCAGCTACTACCTGGGCAGCAGCTTTCTCGGCAGCACCTCCGGCCCGTTATGGA
>CALKUR010000055.1 GCA_937996725.1 uncultured Dechloromonas sp.
GACCGATTGCACGGCCTTTTGCCAACACTTTAGAGCTACCTTTTAACTTGTAGCGCATCTCCACTTGACCGGCAGCCTGACTCTTTACAGTCTCAGGACGAGCCTGGAGGATATAAATACGACCATCTTGACCATCCTTACCCCACTCGATGTCCATTGGACGACCGTAGTGCTTCTCAATGATCACAGCATACTTAGCCAACTCAGTGATATCCGCATCTTCCAAAGAAAAACGATTGCGCTTTTCTGGAGAAACATCAACAGTCTGAACCTTCTCAGCCGAGCCCTTTGGAGCGAATTGCATTTGAATCAACTTTGAACCTAAAGAGCGGCGAATGATGGCCTTTTTGTCTTTAGCTAATGTAGTTTTGAAAACATAAAACTCGTCCGGGTTAACTGCACCCTGCACCACTGTCTCACCCAAACCATAGCTTGAGGTAATGAAGACAACGTCTTCAAATCCAGACTCAGTATCGAGCGTAAACATCACACCAGCAGCGCCTAAGTCAGAACGCACCATGCGCTGAATACCAGCCGACAAGGCAACTTCAGCGTGTGCAAAACCCTTATGAACACGATAGGAAATCGCACGATCGTTATACAAGGAAGCAAACACTTCACGAATCTTCTTGAGGACATCATCGATACCCTCAACGTTTAAGAAGGTTTCCTGCTGTCCTGCAAAAGAAGCGTCAGGCAAATCTTCTGCCGTAGCAGATGAGCGAACAGCAAAAGAACCTTTGCCAGAGTCATCTAATACTGCAAACGCTTTACGAATTTCTTCATCTAACTTCGGCTGAAACGGCGCAGTTTCAATCCATTTACGAATTTCAGCACCAGCCTCAGCTAAAGCACGAACATCATCAATATTGAGGTTTGCCAAACGTTGTTGAATCCGCTCAGTCAAATTGTTGTGCGTCAGAAAATCCCGAAATGCTAATGCGGTAGTCGCAAAACCCGTCGGAACCCGAACTCCCGTTGAAGACAACTGAGAGATCATCTCGCCTAAGGAAGCATTCTTACCGCCGACGGACTCAACATCAGTCATGCGGAGTTGCTCAAAAGGCAAAACATAGGCATCTGTCATACTGCTATTTTGTTGCTGTTGGTTGGACATAAAATACTCTCTAAGGATAAGGAAACTGGTGTAGCGGCCACCCTAAATGGGGCATGCTTTAATATGATTCTATTGTAGTGCTGACCCTGACTTTTGAGCCAAATCCATGTCTAACCAAACCCGCATTGTTTTTATTGTTTCTGACGGCACCGGCATTACCGCCGAGAACTTCAGCCAGTCGATTTTGGCCCAATTTGAGGCCACTTTTAAGCACATTCGCATCCCTTTTGTGGATAGCGTTGATAAAGCCCATGAAGCCGTTAGTAGCATTAACCAGGCATTCAATAAATATGGGGTTCAGCCCATTGTTTTCACCACTTTGGTGAATGCCGAGCTCAATTCGATCGTTGGCAAGGCAAATGGACTCATCCTAGATATGTTTCAAACCTTTGTAGCCCCATTAGAGGCAGCTTTGGGCATGAAATCCACGCACGCCATGAACCGCCTTCATCACAATGCAGATACCGAGGCTTATAAAAATCGCATCGAAGCAATCAATTGCAGCTTTTTCTGCCACAGTCAATGCTTGTGTTTTTTGCGCTCCGCCAAGAATGTACGAACGCGCATAGCGACTGCTAACACGATTGTTGTGCCTCACAAATACAGGGATTCTCTCTGTGACTGGGGCTTCATTTGGCCATTGCTCAGCCTTACGATCGTAGTGAAATCCTCGCAGCAGTATCGGTAGATGCTCGGGGTGATTGGTCACGATCTCGTTATAAATCGCTGGGGTACTAACGATGGAGCTTTGACCGCCTGATAGTGCCTTGCGAACGCACAGGAGGGATACTGCGTCTGTAGGGTCGCAGTGGTAGTTGAGGTCAGCCTTGCTTTGGTAACCTCGTACGTTTTCCTGTGATTTGGAGCCCGAATAGCCAAAGTCAACGCCCATGTCAG
>CALKUR010000056.1 GCA_937996725.1 uncultured Dechloromonas sp.
GCGACGATGGTCGGGCGGGGTTTATCAGGGATAGATCCTATCCCCGGGGTTCAGCAAAGAAGGATTACTTCTTGGCCTTCGAACCAGCAGCCTTCACAGCAGCCGAGGTGGCAGCCGACACACCAGCTTCGGTGAATTCAGCAGCCTGCTTGGCAGCCTTGTTCAGGTTGTCGAATGCCGAGTTAGCAGCGTTCACAGCCTGCTTCACAGCAGCCAGAGCCACATCCGAACCAAACGGCGATGCCTTGGCAGTCTTCTCGGCCAGATCCTGAGCAGCCTTGTTCAGTTCGGCAAACTGCGCCTGAACCAGCTTGGCCATCTCTTGAGCAGCGCCCGTCGAGATTTCGTAAACGCTACGCGAGTAGGCAACGGCCTTCTCGACAGCCGGCTGACCCAGAGTGGCGTTCAGCGAAGCAGCTTCTTGCGGGGTCTTCACGCCCATCACGGCCTTGGCGTTCTTGGCGCTGTCGTTCAGCGCTTCACGGGCAGTGCCCAGGTTCAGTGCAGCCAGGCTCTCAGCAGTGGCCAGCGCAGTGTTAGCAACCGACAGCAGCGTGTCGATAGCAGCTTTGTTGGCCGACAGGATGTTTTCGTTGTTCAGTGCAGTCATGGTTCACTCCTAAAAGATAAAAATGGTCCAAATGGAAAGGGTTGTCTCGAATGTTGCTTATGGTGAATCTTTGCCCGAGCAAGCCAACTGAGCGTATTCAGCAGGGTTTGTGCGGTGCAACAACGTGAATTATAGGGGGCAAAAACACGCTGTCAAGAAAAATTTGTGCAAAGCAGCAGATTTTATTGTTCCATGCTTTCAATTAGTTAAATGTCATATTATTCGAGCAATCACTCAATGGTGCCGTAATACGGCATTATTCGAAACATGACGCTTAACACCCCGAATAGCTACCCCAAAGTCCCTCAACCGGTACAAGAGAGACGCGGCCAATGACGAAGCCCTGGCTGCTACTGGTTCTGGCCGGCATCTGCGAGATCGGCTGGCCCCTAGGTTACAAGCTGGCCCAGGCTAACGACGGGCTACGCCAGGTAGGCTGGTTTGCTTTTTCCGGGCTCTCAATTGTGCTGAGCGCCTGGCTGCTCTGGCTTGCCCAGAAAGATATCCCGATCGGGACCGCTTATGCCGTCTGGACCGGTATCGGTGCCGCCGGTACGTTTATTTTGGGCATTATGCTCTTCGGCGAGCAATCGTCGATGCTACGCTGGTTGGGTGCCGCCATGATCATTGGCGGCGTCATCATCCTTAAATCCGGCAACTGACGCTATTTGCCCAGAGCCCCCACGGCCCTGAGGTAACCATAAATTTGCCGTGCTAGGCGTTGCCGATCCGCAGCCGGGCGCTCCGGTGCCAACGGGGGCATTGCTGTTAACGGATTTTTTCCGGAAGGATCGAGCACCCAGGTAACAAATCGTGCGTAGGACTGCGCAGCCGCCCACTGGCCTAGATCCATCGGCATTTTCGTGCCGCCTACGCCGTTAACCTGGTGACACGAAAGACAATACTTCAGCGTCAGTTGCCCACCTTCTTTATAGCGCTCCGGCAGCATCGGCGGCATAAGACGACTCAAGCGCGACTGATCGACGAGGCCAATGCGGGTGATCTGATACGGCCAATAGGTTGCCCCATCGGCTTGTAAATCCGGTTGCAGGATGTTGTCCCAAACCAGATACCAGGGGCCCAGCGCCACACGCTCATTAAGCGGAGGCGTCTCGATGCTGAAATCATTGCCCTGAGCATTGGCGTAGACCAGGTAGGCCGGATACTTGACGAGCCGTGACGATGGCATCATCGACAGATAACCATCTTTGGCTTCAAACGCGACCAGCACTTCCGGGGCACGCCAACCGGTGCCCAACAGGTGATCCAGCACGGGCGCTGCCGGATATCCCTTATAGGTCACCTCCACTGGTTTGAAGGGTTTCGAATCGTACGGCTCAATTACAGTAATGGGTGCCGGCATCAAACCATCTAGGTGACCACCTGGTGCCGGCATACTGACATCGGCTGCGGCAGCTGCGGTTCCAACCAACAACAGGAGCGTACTGAGCAAACGCTGATAAACATTTCGCACGATGGGTTTCCTTCGCGGGTCGGCAGTCACGGATGCGGACGATTATACTGTTCCCATGCCTGTGCCGCTTTTTGAACTCCCCTGCCCGTTTGATATCGAGACCGGCACTGTCAAGCTGCTCGAACCGCTGGATAGCGATCCATCGATACTCCGTCAGCAATTACTGGACGGCCATTACGACAAGCCCTTTCTGATCGAACACGACGATCTGGTCACGCTCTATTTCAGTCTCGGCCTTGTACAAAGCACCATGCAGCTGCGCCAGCCAGATGCCTTAGATCTAAGCTACACGCGCAAGATGATGGCGTTCCTCCCTTTTTACCCACGCCCGAAGGCTATCCTGCTGCTCGGACTGGGCGGCGGTTCTCTTGCCAAATTCTGCTATCGCCATCTGCCGCGCACCGATATCACAGCGGTTGAAATTAACCCGCATGTCGTCGCCTTCCGGGAGGCATTTCGTATCCCCGATGACGATGAACGCTTTCGCATTTATTGCGACGATGCCGCCGGCTTCATCACCACGCATACGGCGCGCACGGACGTAATCATGGTCGATGCCTTTGATGGTTTAGGTATTGCCCCCGAACTGGCCAACCCAACGTTCTACGCCGAAGCCCATGAACGTCTCTCGGCCAACGGTATTCTGGTGATGAATCTGGCGGGCGATAAAGCGGGCTATGACGATCCCCTCGCCCAACTGGCCCATGTGTTTGATGACCGGGTACTCTCGCTGAAAGTACGCGATGGCGGCAACCAAATTGCCTTCGCGTTCAAGAACCCGATCTTTCCACCGCGCTGGGATGCCATACAGACGGCCGCGCGTGATCTGGAAAGAAAACTCGGCCTCGAATTCGTGCGCTACGTACAGCTGCTTGAAAAGAGCGAACGACGCACAGGCCACCGCTATAAACTGCGTTAATACGCCCTCAATCAGCCTCGCAAACTTCTTTGCCGTTAATGGTTACGTTCTTACCTTTGACCCAGAAAATATAAGACTCATCCGAGTTCACATAACGTGCCCCACTGGCACTCATCCCCTGCTTCAGATAACGCGTTGTCTGGCCCATCTCGATGGTTGCCGTTTGCTCGGCATTATCGAACACCACATAGAGCCGGCCGGACTCAGGGCAGGTATAACGCACGGCAAAGGGCTTTTTGGGCTTGGTTGTACCCGACCGGTACTGTGCTGGAATCTCGCTCACCGGCTTACGCACCACCTCAATGCCGGCATCGCTGGTCGTGGTCTCAGCAATCGCGGGGAGCGCCATCAGAGTACCAACACAAAGCAAGAACGATAGATAACGACGATTCACCCCAAACTCCCGAATTGGATTCTGATCCACTAGATTCATTAGCGTGTCGCCAGACCGCCATCAATACTACCCCATGGCTTCAGCACATTCTGACATGGGCTGCTCCGGGTTGCGACTGACGCAACATTCTGTGCCGCGAGCGAAATCCCTGCCGTGACGATCGCCAAACCGACCGTTGCCGCCTGTTTTACCACACCTGTTGAATTCACACCGATCGTCGGGTTACGCAACGTGCCATTGATCTGCACCAACCCTGCGGGATTGACTCCCGTCGTGAGGCCGGATTTTTCTTTAGGATAAATCTTGAGGTTCAGTGTTTCATTACGCAGATTGGCCTGACCATCAAACACCACGTTCAATCGATCTGTCTCGACGCCGACGCTCTGAGCAACCGTCACCAGACCATTGCTGACTGGAAGATAGGCCACAGCACAATCTAGTTGCGCGTAATCCAGATTTTTTCTTAACGGGTTGACCGCATCGAACAAACTGACGAGGAAATCGCCACTGGCATTAACGAGAGATGTACTGATCTTTGCGGGACCCACCGATAACTGGACTTGACCATTGGCGGCCGACACCAGATCGCGCAGTGACGAGCCACTGGCATTCAGATTGAAGGCGAATTCGCCCGGACCGCCCTGAAAATCGCTTGGCTTCATACCAGCTCTGGCCTGCGCCACTACCTTATCCAGCGTAAACCCTTGGGCGTGGCCACGCATATTAATCCGCGGCCGCGGCGTGCTGTAACCCGTAAGCTTACCGTCGGCGTTGATCACCCCCTGGCCAAACCCGGCCTTGAATTGATCGAGCGTCAGGGTACCGCCTGAATCAGGACTCAGCGTCGCCTGTAGGGCAAGGTTGGGCAGCGTCACGCCATCTGGCAATACCAGTGTATTGATGGCTGCCGTGATATGGCCGTTCCACAAGGGCAAGGCATCGAAACCGAGAGCATCTGTCCCAAAGACCCAACGTTGATTGCTGCGCGAACCATTCGATGGCGCGCTGCCGACGGCGGCCTTAAGGTCGATCTTGTCGGACTGCAGATTCAAGGTCAGAGCTAGAGGCGCATCCGGCTTAAACACCAGACGCCCCTTGAGACTCACCGGTTGCAGTTGCCAACGCACCTGGCCATCAAAGTCGACCTGGGTCTCGTTCAGACTCCCATTCATCTGATCAACGATCACGGACTGAGTCATGTTGCCCCGCTCATCACGAACTTGAATGGTGACGTTCGAGAGATGTATTTCGTGCAGGTTGAAGGCTTCTGATCCGTTACTTTCCTTGGACGACGGTGTGTCTGCGCTCGACAAATCCCAATTGCCGGCAACTTTTTGAACCTTCGGTGCGGCCTGGATGTTCAGCGTAACACCACTCAATGCCACTTCGTTAATCGACACCTGTTCATGCAATAGCGGCATCCAATCCAGATTTAAAGACACCTGATCGGCTTTCACCATATCAGGGTCCGTTGCCCAACTGGCATTTCCAAAAGCCACATCCGCCGCGACGATCGACAAGTACGGGAAGAGCTTCAGCGACACGTCCCCTTTGATCGTCAGTGCACGCCCCGTCGATTTCTGTACCGCCGCAGACGCCACACTGGCAATCTTGCGGGTGTCCACCAGCGTATAGGCCAAGATGACCACCGTGAGCACAACGGCCACGAAACCGATCGCGCCAAAACGGAACCAGCGTGCGGTGAAGATAGAGGGAGAATCAGACATGATTAGCGAGCAGTCAAAGCATGAGTAGCATCATCATAAGTCGAAGCGCCATCGGGAACCATCGCTTTGACATAACCATATGAATTATTTGTCATTTGCTTGTAAGAAAACTCGCCTATAGTCTAGTGCACATCCACGGGAGAGGATGTAGTCTGGTAAAGCTGTACTCCGGACGAGGAGAAATCCGACCTGACTCGAACAAGAACCAGGGCCGGTGGGAGCCCCAGCCTAGCGGCTGGGGTTTCTTTTTTTGAGCCGAGATACGGCAATAATTTTCCGGCAGTTCCGCGTAAACTACGCGGATGTTTGAATCGAGCGCAGACCTCTTCGGTATCGTCATTGTTGCTTGCGGTGCCTTCGTGGCCGGCGGCATGAATGCGCTGGCCGGCGGCGGCACCCTATTCTCTTTCCCAGCGTTACTGGCCGCTGGCGTGCCCCCTGTGGCCGCCAATGCCAGCAATAATGTCGCCCTCTGGCCGGCGAGCCTATCGAGCGCCTGGGTCTACCGTAAAGAATTGGGCAAGCACCGCTCCTGGGTCATCGGCCTGACCATTGTGGCCACGGTGGGCGGTATTCTGGGTGGGCTACTGTTGCTGGCTATTTCTAACCAGACCTTTTCACGACTTATTCCGTGGCTATTGCTGACCGCCACTATCCTCTTTGCATTCAGCAAGCAGATCAGCCTGATGGTTGCCCGAGCCAAAGCGCATATGGGTCTGCAACCGGGCGCAGGCCAAGGCAATAGCAAAAGCGGCCTCTTTTTCCAGTTTCTGGTCTGTGTGTACGGCGGTTTCTTTGGTGCTGGCCAGGGCATCCTCACACTCGCCGCGCTGTCGATCCAGGGTGTTGATGACATCCAGGAAATCAACGGCCTTAAAAACTGGATTTCGGCGATCACCTACACGGTGTCATCCATCACGTTCATTATCGCCGGGGCCGTCACCTGGCCCTACACCTTACTCATGATTGTGACCGCCACCATCGGTGGGCTGGCAGGTGCCAAGCTTGCGCTCTATTTACCGGCGGTTTGGCTCAAGCGCTTCGTGATTGCGGTCGGTACGATCATGACCATCCTCTACTTCTTCAAAGTCTGAGCGTTGAGCTGATCACGCATGCGACGACGCGCCGGTTTCATGGCGCGGTGATTGATCGTCCAGCCGCCCTGCTTGGCGGGTGTGAGGAACCTGAAGCGCGTCGCACACCAGGTAAACAATTGATACAGCTTCGGATACCGATAGGTCGCTGCCCACGCGTGCCAGAGCGCCATGGCCATCGACGAGTAGGCCGAACCTGCACCACGAACCGCTTCCCCCGCGGTCGCCGGATGACTATATGCCTCAGTCCGCAGACGAATCAATAGATCAGGAATCGGAATACGGACCGGGCAGACCTCGGCGCAGGCACCACATAAGGTCGAGGCTGTGGCCAAACCATAAGTCGCGTCCAACCCCAGCAAGTGCGGTGAAATGATTTTGCCGATCGGCCCCGGATAGGTGGTGTCGTAGGCATGCCCGCCAATGCGCGTGTAGACCGGACAATGGTTCATACAAGCACCACAGCGGATACATTGCAGCGTGGTCCGCAATTCCAGATCGGCATAGGCCTGGGTGCGTCCATTGTTCAGCAGAATCAGGTGGATTTCTTCGGGGCCATCCAGCTCGTCGGCTTTGCGCGGCGACGAGATCATATTCACGTAGGTAGTAATCGCCTGGCCGGTGGCCGAGCGCGTGAGCAAGCTCAGAATCGGCGGTAGATGCTCGAGTTTCTCAATCACCTTCTCGATACCGGTAATGGCCACATGCACGCGCGGTACCGTGGTGCTCATGCGGCCGTTGCCTTCATTCTCGACCAGGCACAAAGTCCCTGTCTCGGCGACCATGGCATTCACGCCCGACAAACCGATATCCGCAGTGGCGAATTTTTCACGTAATACCTTGCGGCCGATCTGGATCAATTCATCGACCGAATCGGTGTAATCCACACCGGGAATGCGCTCAGCAAACAGTTCGGCAATCTGCGCTTTGGTTTTATGGATCGCCGGCATGATGATGTGCGAGGGTTTCTCATCGGCAAGCTGAACGATGTACTCGCCCATATCGGATTCCAAGGCTTCGATGCCAACTTCATGCAAGGCATGGTTCAGCTCGACCTCTTCGCTCACCATGGACTTACCCTTGATCACCGACTTGGCACCGACCTTTTTGGCGATGTCGATAAAGATGCGATTAGCGTCATCCGGTGTATCCGCCCAGTGCACCTTGATGCCGTTCGCGGTTAGCTTGGCTTCCAATCGTTCTAGCAAATCAGGTAATATCGACAAGCTGTACTGGCGAATAGATTCGCCGAGGTCACGCATGGCCTGCAGTTCCGCATCGTTGGGAAACTGTGCCAGCCGTTTGGCTTGTAGAAAATCCATCGCGCCACGCAGACTACCCTGCAAGGCCGCGTTGCTCACCACCGTACTCGCACGCTCACGGAATTGTTCGATCGGGACGAAATGAAGCGGCTTGGACATCAGCGATCCTCCACGAGCATCACGATGAGCTGCTTCGGCCCATGAGCCCCATATGCCAGCACTTGCTGGATATCCGCCGTTTTGGAGGGGCTAGACACCAGAATCACATTGGTCGGCATGCCTTGGGACCAGGACTCCTGATGCATCAGATCAAACAAGGTGTCGTAAACACGTTTGGCGTCCACAATGACAATATGTACGGGCGGCACGAGTGACAACAGTCGGGGTGCCGATGGACTACTCGTCAGCACTACCGTACCGGTCTCGGCTATGGCAGCCGTCGACAGGGTGAGACCAGCATCGACCTCATTAAATAACGCCGTCTGCTCGCTATGCGCCGTTTGAACCGGATGCAAGGCGCACACACGCTGTAGACCATCGCACAGCGCCTGGCACTCCAGAACTTCGTTACCCACCGCCACGCGCTGGAAGGATTTGTCCTGGATTAACTTGGCAAGCGCATCGGGTAAAGCATTCGCTGTCGTGCGATGCACTTCCGCCATGGCATTACCAAGATTAAGCACCAGGCGTTCAACGCGGGTTGGCAAATCTTCGCGGGGGCGTTGATCATAAAACTCCGTAACATCTGGTGCGGCGATGACCTGTTTGGGCGCAGCCCGCAGGCGTTCCAGAATATTCTCGCGGGGGCTGGCCATCATTCGCCCTCCTTCGCAGCCGAGGTACCGGTAATGCGCTCCAGCAGAAAACTGGCGAGGTGCTGACCCTGTATCGGACAACCGGCTTTTTGCGAGTGCCCGGTAATGTTCAACATGCAACCGCAATCACCTGTGACGAGAGATTGCGCGCCGCAGCCGTTGATCGCCGCCACTTTGTCGCGCACGATGCCGCCTGAAATCTCGGGATGGCGCACGCTGAATAAGCCACCGAAGCCGCAACACTCGGACTCGTGATCCTGGATCTTCAGTTCAACCTGATCCAGCTGCCCAAGCAGAGCGCGGGTTGTCGCCAGTGCATCGGTTTCACGCCGTGCCGAACATGAGGTATGCAGCGCTACGGTGGTCGGCGCACCGATATCGGTGAGTTGAATTTTGAGCACGCCTACCAGAAACTCCGAGAGTTCCCAGGTGCGCTTCGCCACCGCTTCGGCACGATCATGATCGGACGTGCCCGAGAACAGGGCCGGGTAATGATGACGGATCATGCCGGCGCACGAACCGGACGGTAGA
>CALKUR010000057.1 GCA_937996725.1 uncultured Dechloromonas sp.
AGGCGAAACGAACACATAAATCAAGGCTTACCGCTTGGTTACGGTTGTTTATCCGCTCAGAATGCGCATAAACTCAACAAACCTGTTGGATTCATCCCATCATTCAACTCAACCGTAACCCGCTCAAATCAATTGTCCGTGCCTGCCGCATCCCCATCCAAAAAACTATTACGCCCAACATTCAGTATCCGCGCCCAGGGCGATCGATGCCTGAGCCTGGATTTTGGTGACGAAATCGATATGCAGACGGGTTTAATTTGCTTGGCCACGTCTGCCGCATTACGTGAGGCGCAGATTCCGGGCGTGAGCGACGTCGTTCCCTCTTACACCGCAGTCGCTGTGCATTATCAGCCTTCGAGCGAAGTACCTGATCTGAGCTTTGCCAGCCTGTCCGACAAAATCACTGAGCTGCTCAACCGCGGCCTACCCGAAGTCGACACATCCTCACGTGAAGTCGAAGTACCTGTTTGCTACGGTGGTGAGCATGGGCCGGATTTAAAAGATGTCGCGCAAAGAATGGGCGTAACAGAAGAGCAAGTGATTGAATTACATACAGCCCCCGGCAGCATGGTTTTCACACTTGGTTTCGCACCCGGCCTGCCTTATATCGGCGTACACGATCCTATTTTTGCGATACCTAGACGCGATGTACCACGCACCGCCGTGCCTCGGGGCTCCGTCGCGATTGCGAACAGACAGACCACCATCTACCCTAACCTTCTGCCGGGCGGCTGGCACATACTGGGCGCGACCCCCATGCAAATGTTCGACATGCATCGCACCCCGCCCAGCTTATTGATGCCCGGGGATCGCGTGCGTTTTGTCCGCATTACAAAAGAAGAGTTTGATCGCATCGCTTCTGAACAAGGCACTGCACCCGCTGTGGGGGCAAAAGTATGAGTATCAGTGTAATTAAACCCGGCATGCAGTCTAGCTTTCAGGATCTCGGCAGAACAGGGCATCAACATATCGGCATGCCCGTAGCAGGCGCCATGGATGCCCGCTCGCATCGACTCGCGAATCTGCTTGTCGGAAACGACCACGACGCGGCCAGCCTGGAAATCACGCTTACCGGGCCGACTCTAAAATTCAACAAAGCCTGCTGTATCGCCATTTGTGGTGCAGACTTAAGCGCAATGCTCAACACTGAACCACTTGTCTTGAACCGTCCGTTGATTATCCGACCCGGTGACGAGATCAGTTTTGGTGCTCGCAAGTCCGGCACCCGTTGTTATCTTGCCGTACATGGTGGTTTTGATATTCCGCTCGTACTCGGCTCGCAAAGCACCTTCATTCGCAGCGGCATTGGCGGATTTCAAGGACGTGCGCTTAAACGTGGAGATGAGATCGGACTCGTTCGGACACTGGCGAACAAAAATCTGGAAGCACTGGCCATGGATTTATGGGCCATCCGGGTCTATCTGCCCGCACCTGTGGCGCAGGCCGTTCGATCCACGGTTCGTATCATCACAAGCGCCCAATGGTTCGACTTTACCGAAGCCAGTCGCGATGCTTTTGTAGAGGAGACCTTTCGGATCAGCCCGGAATCCGAACGCATGGGCTACCGTCTCCAGGGGCCACACATCTCTCTGAGCAAGCCGCGACAAATGATTTCTGAAGCGGCAACATTCGGCACCATTCAGGTACCGGCAGGTGGGGCGCCCATCATTCTGATGGCGGATCGACAAACAACCGGCGGTTATCCACGTATTGGCACTGTCATTAGTGCGGATATAGCTTCGCTTGCTCAAATGCCTATTGGAAGTTCATTTGGGATAACATGGGTAAGTATTGAGGAAGCAGAGTCGCTATTATTACAGCAGGAATCAAATTTGCAACAATTAGAAAATGCATGTAAATTCAGGCTACAAGAATACTTTTCAGAAAAATAAGATGCTACTGATTAAT
>CALKUR010000058.1 GCA_937996725.1 uncultured Dechloromonas sp.
AGGAGCTGGATCAGGCCAATGCCCGTTTGCGTAGCCTGCAGGATCAGGCGCTGCAATCTGCCAAACGTACTGACAAAGCTGCCGATATCGCCTACGCACGTGGTTCCATGAGCACCTTCGAATACCTGGAAGCCAAACGGGCTTTGCGCCTTGCTGAAATCGATGCAGTGACCGCGCGCGCCGATGCAGCCAAGGCGGCAAGTGCCATTCGTATTCTGGCTGTGGTATCCGATATGGCCGTCGCCAGCAACAAACCGACCCTTTACGATTCCCCCGTTCAATCGCTGACACCGGTGAATATGCCGGATAAAGACCGTCAGCTACCCGACCTCCCCGGGGCCCAGCCATGATGAACCAACCCAGAAACAAACTACAACGCGCCTGGAATCTGCTGATTGCGGGAAGCCTGGAATGGTTACGTTCCGATGCCGTGTCTGGGCGGCTCCGACGTTTCATTGATCGAGTACGCCACGATCCCTTACTGGTTCGACCCCAAAGCTATCTCAAAACTAACCTGCCTGTCTGGAAAGCGCGTTATCGTGAGTCGCATCAGTTCAAGGATCAGGTCTGGTACACGGGCATCTTCCTGATTTTTCTGGGGATCGTGTTGTGGCTCTCGATTGGTGGCGCACCGGATGTTCCGAACTTCAGAATTAACCAGAACGAAATCCGCTTCAAGGCAGGTTCGCCGCAACTGGCTTTTATCGGCAGCGAACCGATAGCGCTGTCACCCCTGCCGACCGGCGCTCCGGTGCCGGCTCGGATTGCCATGGATGATACCCGCACGGCGCCGGTTAGCCCTTCCCTGAGCGGTCGTGTCGTCCAGCTGCATGCCCAGCTGGGTGATCGGGTAGAAGCCGGTGATGCCCTCGTTACCATTGACTCACCTGATTACGGCACCGCACTGACTGATTGGCAAAAAGCGGATGCCGATGCCAAACGAAAACGGGCTGCCTTTGCGCGGGCCAAAGAACTGCTCGCCGGTGAAGCCATTGCCCGCCGGGATTTTGAAGTGGCGGAAAGCGATTTCCGTATTGCTGACGCAGAAGCCCGCCGGGCCTATTTACGCATCGCCAACTTGGTGCCTTATGGCAAGCCGGACCCCGAGAGTGAGCGTCTGACCTTGCGCGCGCCGGTTGCCGGCGTGGTGGCCACCGCCAACGTCAATCCTGGTCGTGAAATCAGAGCCGATCAACCTGATCCCCTGTTTGTGGTGACGGATCTGAACCATCTCTGGGTGTTGGTTGATGCACCGGAACAGGCAGCCAGCGGCATTCGCGTCGGTGATGTCCTTCTGGTGTCCTTTGACAGCCTACCGGGGCAGGTCTTCAAAGCGAATGTCACGCGTGTTTCGCCGG
>CALKUR010000059.1 GCA_937996725.1 uncultured Dechloromonas sp.
CGTCACTGGCTGCAGATGGGCAAGGCCGTCGACAATCCACCGGGCATCTTCTGCGTCAACTGGTTCCGCCTCGATGAAGATGGCAAGTTCATGTGGCCGGGCTTCGGTGACAACATGCGCGTTCTCAAGTGGATCATCGACCGCGTCAAAGGTCGTGTTGCCGCCAAGGAAACTGCACTGGGCTGGACGCCGAAGTTCGAAGACATCGACTGGACCGGTCTGGACATGACGCGCGAAGAGTTCCAGCGCCTGACCCAACTCGACAGCGAAGGCTGGCAGAAGGAACTGGAGTCGCACAAGGAATGGTTCGACAAACTGGCCGAACGTCTGCCGCAGGAACTGGAACTGATCCGTCAGCTCAGCACCCTGAGCATGGCCGAAACCAATAAGCAGGCCGCCTAAGGAAACACCTGACAGCAAAGACTGCAACACAAAGGCCACCTTCGGGTGGCCTTTGTGTTGGCACCCACTCATCGCCCATGACCGCTCGCCGCAACCATCGATCCCGCCATCGCCCGCTTTTGCTGGCACTCGGTGTCATGCTCTTGCATTGGGCGACGCCCCTGCATGCCCAGGTAGCGATGTTTTCCTTACCCCGGCTGACACCCGAGGAAGTCGTTCCTAACCGCGCCGATTTTCTATCGCAGAAAACGCTGTTTGGCGACTGGGGCGGCCTACGCCCGCTACTCGACAACTACGGCATCAACTTCACCCTCAACCAGACGAGTGACTACGTCGGCAATACGCATGGCGGCATTCGGCAGGGTTTCGTCTACGACGGTCTGCTTGATCTGGAACTGGATATCGACCTGAACAAGGCCGTTGGTTGGAAAGGCGGAAAAATTCACCTCACCGGGTACGGCATTCAAGGACAGAATCTATCCACGCAGTATGTTGGGAACCTGATGACCGTCACCAACGTGGAATCCGATCCGGCCATCGGCAAGATCGGTGAATTCTGGATAGAACAGAAATTAATGGACAATCAGCTTGGCCTGCGCGCAGGTCTGCTTGAGGCTGACCGTTACTACATGATCAGCCCCACCGCGGGCGTTTTCGTGAACTCCACCTTTGGTTTCCCCGACGGCTGGGAAGCCAATATGCCGGGCAGCGGCCCCGGTTATCCCAATGCAGCACCGGGCGCACTTGCCAGCTTTGATTTAAATGATGATTGGAATTTCAAAGCCTCTGTCATGAATGGCACACCGGTCGGTCCGGATACCGCATCATCATCCTATGGCACAAAATTCCCCACGGGAAATGGACTTCTCTCCTGGCTGGAAGTGGCTTACACGCCCGAGTTCAAACTCGGCGACAAAACACTGCCGGGCTTTTACAAACTGGGCGGTTGGTATAACTCCGATGCCGTTGACAATGTCACCCTCTCCGATACCGGTCGAAACTTCAACAACCCGGTGAACACCACCTACCGCGGCCAATATTCTGTCTACGGTCTTGTCGATCAAACCTTATGGCGTGAGAACAATAGCGAAACACAAGGGCTGAGTGTTTTCTCCCGTGTGACGTACAACCCGCAACCTGATCGTAATCTGATCACTTGGTACTTTGATACCGGTTTGGCCTATGTGGGTCTGTTCGACGGACGCCCGGAAGACATTGTGGGATTGGGATTTGCCTGGGCAAAATTTACGCCTTACCTGGCTGGACAGATCTCGTCACAGAATTCCGCCAGCGGTACGCAGAGCCCACTCCCAAAACCAGAAATGCTGGTGGAGCTTACGTATCAGGCACCGATTTCACCCTGGTTAACACTCCAGCCCTACCTTCAGTTCGTGACGAACCCCGGTGGCAACGCGCCGTTACCCACCAACCCGAATCAATCCATTCCTAACGCCACGGTCGTTGGGATGCGGGCCAACGTCGCGTTCTAAGCCATTCGGTGTCACTAAGGCACAACCCGTAGGTGGGCGCATGCACTGCGCATACGTTCCCAATCAAAGTAGGGACCCGGATCTGTCTTACGGCCAGGTGCGATATGCGAATGGCTCGTCACAGCTTGAATTGGTAGCACTTCGCACAAGGCACCCAGCAGCTGCTGCAAGGTTGCGTACTGCGCATCTTCAAAAGACGTCGCATCATCACCCTCGAGTTCGATGCCTACCGAGAAATCATTACAACGTTCGCGCCCCTGCCAACTGGAGATTCCCGCATGCCAGGCACGCGCCGTAATTGGCACAAATTGAATCAATGCCCCATTCCGGCGCACAAAGAAATGAGCAGACACTTTCAGGTGCGCGACCTCGGCAAAGTACGGGTGCGCCTCCGGATTCAACTGATTGGTAAACAGCTGCATCACGCCAGGGCCACCGAATTCACCTGGTGGCAGACTGATCGCATGGATCACCACGAGGTCAATCACCACCTCGGGAGCACGCGCATCCTGATTCGGCGACTCAAGACGCCGGGCCGGCAGATACCAACCCCCGTCCCAAGCCTGATCCTCACGACTGGTCATCGGCATCCTCTTCGGTATCAGGCCCCAATGCGGTTTGAGCCGCGGGCATACCTGTCTGGTAGCCAGCATAACCATCTCGCGCAATGCAGTTCCGAACAAAATCCAGCGAACTGCGCAAGGTGTAGTAGTCGCCGGCAATCGATTTTGGTACCTTCATCGCTAGGGCTTCACGCTCCATATCATCCATTTGCGCAAGGTAGGTGGCCTTCATCTTCGGGTCGTAGGCATTCAGCAGTGATTGTTCGAAGAACTTCAACGCCCCATACATCCGGTTGATCCGACCGCGTACTCGGTTCTTATGATAATTGGGCATCGACTTGATGATCGGGTAAGCCACCGCCAGGAAGGGCAACAACATAAGTATCAAACGGCGAATAAACTCCGCTAACCAGAACGGCATATAGTCCATCAGAAGCGGCGTGCCCTTTTCGTAGAAAACCTCTGCTTCGTGGCTACGACGCAGACTGTTGTCCTTAAACGCCGGAAACTCTCCCTCGCCCGCGAAGAAAGTCTGTTTGCCATTAATTTCACGAGCTGCCATCAGCAACAAGGTCTGAATCGCGGGGTGAAGACGATCATCGATCATGATCTCCGTTGTCGCCGAGATCAAAGGTAGCGGCTGCGCCGGTCGATTGGTTTTGAGGCTCAAACCGCCTTCGGGTACCGTCACCATTTCAATCGCCGAAACTAGTCGCGTATAAGCTTCTGCCCGTTCAAAGCCTGACAATTGGAGACCTTCAATATGCATGAGCTTCTGCAGATTTGGAGACTCGTAGGTATCCACGATGCACATACCATCAATCTCTCCCTTGTGAAGCGCCACAATGGCTTGGTCATCCGGTAGTTGCCTGAAATTCGACGTGTCCGTGTCAACGCCATTCATCGCCCACACTTTTTGAGTGAGCATAAAAGTGCCACTATTCGCCGTACCCACATTAATCGGATGGGCCAATAGCGCTTTTTTTCGATCGATCGGAGAGACAATTGGCGTAGGGCTGCGATAGAAGCACCATAGCGGCTGGTAATTAATGCTGCCCAGCGTCTGAATCCCTGGCGCATGCTTTTCGGCGGCACCCGACATCACCAGACCCACCATGATCGGATCATTACGATCTTGCAAGCGTTTCACGTTTTCGACCGAACCTTCCGTCGGCACTAAATGCAAGGTAATGCCCTGCTTCGCAAAATAGTCCGCGTATTTACGGCCCAGTACCTGATTGGAGCTACCCTCAGGACCCGTAGCCATCCACACTTGGCGCGGCGGTGCCGGATCAGCCATCCAGATCGCCACCACCAATAGAATCAGCAATAAGGTTAACGCCGGCCAGGTTTCGACCACAAAAGCAACCAGATCTCGCCAGGCTTCAGCGATGGTTTCGCGAATGGCATCGATCTGCTCGTTAACGTCTTCTCTGAATGTGCCCATGATTGCCTGTATTTTATTCGGAAGGGATCTTCAAGCTTTAAACCGAAGACTAACGGATAATCGTGCCTTATGAACAGCATGAGCGCTTCAAACATTCCTACAGCGCCCCAGGGTGCACGGCGCGTGGCCTTAGCCGCCTGCTATGGCACTTTTCTGGAATGGTATGACTTTCTGACTTTTGCGGCACTCGCGGTCTGGTTTGGTCCGCTCTTCTTTCCGCCGGAAGATCCTACTGCGGGCTTATTGGCCAGCCTCGCCACCTTTGGTGCCGGCATGATTGTGCGGCCGCTCGGTGCTGCGCTCTTCGGCTCACTCGGCGACCGTATCGGCCGCCGCAAAGTATTCATGATCACGATTGTATTAATGGGCGGCGCCACGCTCGCCGTCGGCTTGTTGCCGACCTACGCACAAGTGGGCATCTGGGCATCCGGTCTGCTGCTCGTATTACGACTCCTGCAAGGGCTTTCCGCCGGTGGCGAAATTGGCGGCAGCGCGGTGTACCTCACCGAACATGCGCCAACCCGCTCTCGGGGTTTGTTCACCAGCGTTTTGCAACTCATGGGGCCACTCGGCATTCTGGCATCGACCCTACAAATCGCCTGGTTACAACAGGCGCTGACACCAGAAGACTTTCTATCCTGGGGCTGGCGCGTGCCATTCTGGGTCTCATTCTTGCTCCTCCTGATTTCCATCAAGGCACGCATCGCCCTGCACGAGACACCGATCTTTCATCAACTCCAGGCGCAAGCACAGCTCTCGCGAACACCTCTGCGCGACTGCTTCCGTGATCGCCAGACCCTCGCCCGCATGGGCATTTTATTTCTATGCATTTCGGCCGGCGGTGGCGTGTTGTTCTTTTCGGCCCAGGTCTACAGCGGCGTCTTTCTCAAAACCATCGCGCAACTGAGTGGGGCCGAGAGCAGCCTGCTCGTCGCCATCGGCACGATGGTGTTATTTCCGCTGACGCTCTTTGCCGGATGGTTATCAGACCGCATTGGTCGCCGCCCGGTCGTCATCACCGGCTTGGCCATCGGCTGTCTAAGCATCTACCCTGTGTTTCACCAATGGCTGGTGCTGAGCCAAATCCCGGCGAACGCCTTATTCTGGCCAGCCGCCGTACTCATGGTCGTTTTAACCGTGCCGCTGGCGCTGGTCACTGGGCCTCAAACTGCCTTGCTGGCCGAACTCTTCCCGGCACGCACACGCTATAGCGCCGCAGCGCTTCCCCATAACCTGGCGGCCGGGTGGATTGGTGGGCTGCTGCCCTTCATCATCACGTTGATTAATGACCGCTCAGGCGACCCATTGGCCGGACTCTGGTACCCCACATTCCTGCTCGGCCTAGCCTTCGTGGTCGCGCTACGCTGGCTTCCTGAAACGCAAGGGCGCGACCTCAGCCAATAACGTTCGCTTAAATCAACCCCAGCTACGAATCTGCCCTGTATCGATGTGCACGAACTGCTCACGCGGGTAATAGCCGACGCCGCCCGCTTGTAGGGACAGCGCTGCATCTCGTAGTTCGGCCAGCGGCACTCCGGGGATCCGGACATCAATCGCTTTACCTTCCATATGCAGGCTACGCTTCGCCACACCACCACCGCGAGCGTTGCGCAAATGATCATTGGTTTCCGGGCAACGATAGCCGGAAATCACTTCAAAGGCACCCAGCGATTGACCACCCAACGCGCGCCGCACGTCATGCAACAGATCAAACAACTGGGGGTCCATCTGACCTACCGTACCCGAGTAGTGATCCCGCAAAAAACGATTCAGTGAGGTCAGCGCATCCGGCACATACTGCCCATCAATCGCGTAGACCAAATTGATACGCTCACGTGTATGCGTGTGGTCAAAAGCCAAGGCCCGTCCAGCCGCCAATGTGGCAGCGGCGCTACGCGGCGCAGACGGTTGGTGTGCTGCTGCCTGTGCTCGATTCATGGCCGCTAACGGCAAAGCAACGCCCCCTGCCGTTAATTTCACGGCTTGCGTCAAAAAGCCCCTTCGGTCAAATCGTTTTGATTTCATAGGGTTATTTTAGTCCAACGGCGCAAAATTACCAGGTCGTGCTTGCTGTGTCTGGCTGTAGCGCTGCAACGCAGACTTCAGTTTGCGGTCATGACCGTAGATGTCGGCGTAGAAATAAATGGCACCGCCCCGCTGCTTCACGATGGCGGTACCGTAGGCAATCACCACCATGATGGGGGTTTTCAGACGAATCGTGCGCGATTTGCCATTTTCCATGGCTTCGCGAATCCGCTCCTGCGTCCACTCCGGTTCGTCTTTGAGCACAAACTCAGCCAGTGCAACGGGGCTCTCGACCCGAATGCAACCGTGGCTGAAATCGCGCCGATCGCGCTGGAACAAACCGACCGACGGCGTATGGTGCATGTAAATATTGTCGTTGTTGGGGAAAATGAACTTGATGTCACCCAACGCATTCTGTGCACCCGGGCGCTGGCGGATGCGCGCCTCACCCCGCTGTACTGCCGCGAGTTGATCATCGGTCACAGAGGTCACAACCTCACCCGATCGGGTGACGATCTCAAAGCCTTGGCGATCCAAGTACCCTGGATCACGCCGCAATTTCGGCACGGTTTCGCCGCGTGCAATCGAAGGCGGCACGTTCCAGTACGGGCTAAATTCGATCATGCGCATCTGCTCGTTAAACATCGGGGTCTGCGTGTTCAACGATTTGCCGACGATCACATTCATCTGTAGCGGAATCTGCACTTGGCTACCGTCGATCTCGAGGCCGCGTAATTCAAATTCCGGCAGATTCACTACCAGCATGCGCTTATCGACCATCAGTGGCGTCCAGCGCAGGCGTTCCATTGTCAGCACAATCTGTTCGACGCGTGCCGATGGCGGGGTATTGAGTTGTTCAAAGGTGCCCTTGCCAATCACGCCGTCCGGCGTCAGACCATGACGTTTCTGAAAGAGTTTTACGCCATCCACCAGGGGGCCCTGATAGCGATCGGTTGCCACAAAACCTTCGGACAAATCACCTAGCGACACTAGGCGCGCCGCCAGCTTTTGCGTCCCGGCGTAGGCGGCACCTGGCTCAAGCTTGGTCGTCGGCAACGGGGCCAGGGAACCCGCCCACGCTGAGTCAGATTCCAGTGCGCGATAACGCTTCAGCCAGGGCCGTAACGCCTGGTACAACGGAAACTGCGGGGTTGCAGCCTGCACCGCCAGATCCAGGTTTCCCGCCGCCAGCGCCTCATCCAGCCTTACCGCCACGTTGAGCGTCTTGGGCGGCACACTGAAATTGGCATAGACCGATTCTGGGTCGACACGACCGTAATGCAGATCATGTAAATACCGGCGCATTGATTGCGTCAGCGCCTCGCCCAGTGCCGCTTGTGCAGTTCCCGACAGTGCCGCACCCTCGCGGGCAGCCTCCACCCGTTTACTCAAACCGGCGGCATCATAGTCGCTCGGATTTAATCCCTCATCGCCCGCCTGCTGGAGAATTTTGGCGGCTGAAAGCGCCACGGGTGCCGGCCGGCCCTGACGAATCCAGCCACTATCTGCTGCGACTGCCCAGCCAGTCGCCAACAAACAGGCCATCACGACGAACCGGCGGTAGACCAACAAAAAGATTCCTGAATTCATCCGCATGCCTCTAATCTTTAAACCTTTGGGCTGGCACTCATCGTATACGCCGACTCAACGCCAAACCCTGTCGTTCCACCACGCGATAAAACACACCCGCTACCAGCATACTCCCCAACCAGGCGACCAGCATCGTACACAGCCCAGCCGTGGGGGACGTCCAGTCGAAGCGATCCTGCACCGCATTGGCTAGCATACTCACTGGGAAGTGCAGGAGGAACAACGCGTAAGAGGTCGCGCCCAGGTAATGAATGGCATTACCCACGCGGCCCTCCCAAATAGCCAGCCTTGCCGTCGCACGTCCTACCGGATGACTCGCCAACCAGAGCAAGGCTGCCGTAAACAGAATCACTACCAAGCGGCCATTCAGAGTGACGACCAACTGCCAGCACAGAATCCCCATGACAGTCACCAAAGCCCAGCGCACCCAACGCAAGTCGGTCGAATGGCCCATGTTGCGCAAGCCCAACCAACCGATCAGCAGACCCACGCCATAGGCGTTGAAAAAATAGGGAGCCCAGTTATCCCAATCCTGCCAGGTGCGAATCCACACCAACGATGCCGCAGTCAACAGGCCGATCAGCAGCGGGGCCCAACCCGGCCAGCGCAACGCCTGCGCCGACCAGAGCAAGGCCACCGTCAACAGAAACAGCTGGAAATCAATCGCCACATACCAGACGCCCGTGGACAGCGAGTCGTGGCCGAGCACCGCATGCACCAGCAACCAGTGGGTCATATACTGGAATAAATCGGCCTGCGCCGGCAGAATCGGGTCATCGGTCCAGAAGCGCGCCAGTTCGGCCGCCAGCACGGCCAAGGTGACGGCAACACCAAAAGGCCAGACCAGGCGAACATAACGTTTGGCGACCAAGCTCCAGGGGCGATCCAGCAACGCCGGTTTGCCGCACAGTGCCTGCGCCGTCAGAAAGCCCGCAAGCACCAGAAAGACCTGCACAGCCCAACGACCGTAATAGAGAAACCAAGCGACCACATCCGGTGCCGCCTGCGTGGCAGACGCCGCCATCGGACCATAAGATACGAGATGATGAATCACGATGATTTGCGCCGCCAGCGCCTTTAAACCATCGACTAAGAGGGATCGATCCAAGCGTTGTGACACAGACACAACTCCCAAGATCGCCCGCCAAAAATGGTCGGGGTGAGAGGATTCGAACCTCCGGCCTCTACGTCCCGAACGTAGCGCTCTACCAGGCTAAGCTACACCCCGACAAGTTAGGCGATAAACCTCTTACTGCCCTAACAAGAGGGCGAATCATAGCAAAAAAGCGGCAACTTGAAAAGCACCGAACCAATTACTTGGTTTCATCCGTGCTTTTCAGCTCCTTGGCAAATTCCTTATTCTCTTTTTCTGCTTCATAGGCGTTTTCAGACGCTTTATAAATCTTTGTCACGATTTCGTACACCAGCCAGACAACCACAATGGGCAATACGATCATTGCAATAACTAATGGCATAGATTTTCCTTGAACGCCTGTCTTAGTCGTCGTGAAGCAACAACTGTTGCTGCCAGAAGTTCATTCCGAGCGTCAGTCCGTTCAACCAGCCGAAATAGCAGAACTTCATAAGATCAAGCTCGTAATCTCCCAGCTGACGAACCGAGTCCGGCACCAACACGATGCCGGACTCTGGCGTATATGGATCGTTTGTCATCAACGAGCGTACGTCTCACCCTGAATATACGGCACGCAACGCGCCTCTTCATTGTCGCCCAGCGAGAACAACGGGTCTGGTGTTGTGACGCTGCCGTTGACTTTCATCGTGCGGTCATCGAAGCTCACTGAAAAAACTTCACGGCCGTCGTTATCGGAACAGTAGCCGTAGTTCCAGTCTATCTGATGCAGCGCGCTGAAATGATCGACCGAACGTTCTGGCCCCAGAATCTGATGGACCTGCTTACCATCCATGCCATTCTGGATCTTGGCAAAGTTACGGTTGTTCATCACCTGGTCGACCCCTGTCACAACACCTTGATCATTGAAGTACACCATAAAGGTTGTAAAGCTCGCCGGCTGGTCCGAGTAGGCGGCCTGAATGACTTTGCCCTGGCTATTGCGCCAGGTCATATCCGGCTTACCCATGGACTGCTCGACCTGTGCCACATTGGAAAAGCCCGGCTTGATGTTTGCTGCCGGCACAATACCCGCACAGCCGGTCACCACAGCAACACTGGCCACGGCAACGCCCAGGCTAACGGTACGCTT
>CALKUR010000060.1 GCA_937996725.1 uncultured Dechloromonas sp.
CTTTATCTTGGCTACTCAAACCACTCATGGTCAACGCTTTAGCGGTGATAGTTGCTGAGGCCGGTGACTGAACCGTGAGGCTGTAGTTGCTGTTGTTCAGCGACAAGCCACTGAATGTGACAGTCGTGGCACTGGCCACATCTTTGCTGTTGTAGGTTCCTATGGCAGTGCCAGTGATGGCAACCGTATCACCTGTGTAGGGCTTGCCATCGGCTGTGGTGCCAGCTCCTACAGCTTCAGCTGACAGCAATGTGGCTGTGCCGCTGACTGCAGCAGATGTAGTGCCGTCATAGACCTTACTAGCGGAAGCCGTTAAACCACTCATCGTCAGTGCCTTGGCGGTGATAGTCGCAGCTGCGGGAGACTGAATGGTCAATGAATAGTTACTGTTATTCAGTGACAAACCGCTGAACGTGACAGACGTGGCACTGGACACGTCTTTGTTGTCGTAAGTACCAACGGCGGAGCCAGTGATGGCCACTGTGTCGCCTGTGTAGGGCTTGCCGTCAGAGGTAGTGCCAGTGCCTACTGCTTCGGCAGACTGCAACGCGGCTGTGCCACTGACAGTGGCAGACGTGGTGCCGTTGTATACCTTGTTAGCTGCAACGCTCAAACCACTCATGGTCAGTGCCTTGGCAGTGATAGTGGCCGATGCAGGTGACTGAATCGTGAGACTGTAGTTGCTGTTGTTGAGTGATAGGCCGCTGAAAGTTACAGACGTGGCACTTGCCACGTTCTTGTTGTTGTACGTGCCCACAGCTGTGCCAGTGATAGCGACGACATCTCCTGTGTAGGGCTTGCCATCGGCAGTGGTACCAGTGCCTGCTGCTTCAGAAGAAAGCAAAGTAGCAGTACCACTGACTGTTGCAGTAGTGGTGCCGTCATAGACCTTGCTTGTTGGCACGATCAGGCCGCTCATGGTTAGCGATTTGACGGTGATGGTGGCTGCTGCGGGTGACTGAATCGAGAGGCTGTAGTTGCTGTTGTTCAGCGACAAGCCGCTGAAAGTGACAGCGTTGGCAGTGGCCACATCTTTGCTGTTGTAAGTGCCAACCGCCGTGCCGATGAGGGCGACTGTGTCACCTGTATAGGGTTTGCCGTCAGCGGTGGTTCCAGTGCCTACAGCCTCAGAAGAAAGCAAAGCAGCAGTACCACTGACAGTCGCAGCGGTCGTGCCGTCATAGATCCTGCTGGCGGAAACCGTCAAACCGCTCATCGTCAACGCTTTAGCGGTGATAGTCGCTGAAGCTGGAGACTGAACTGTCAGCGAGTAGTTGCTTGCATCAGCACCAGTCAAACTCAATCCACTGAACGTGACTGTGCTGGCATTGGCTACATCTTGGCTGTTGTAGGTTCCTACGGCTGTGCCCGTGATGCTCACGGTGTCCCCGGTATAACGTTTGCCGTCTGTGTTGGTGCCGCTGCCAACAGCCTCCGCGCTGAGCAACGTGACTGTGCCGCTGACGGTGGCAGATGTGTTTCCGTTGTAGACCTTGCTGGCTGCAACGCTTAAACCACTCATGGTGAGTGCTTTTGCTGCGACCGTTAGCGTGCCCGTACTCGCAGAGCTGCTGCTGTTCACCAAGTAGCCTAATCCAGTCAGCTTCTCTGTGATGACGTAAGGCGTGCCGCTAGCCTTGATATTTCCAGAAGTGGAGTTGAGGCGTGCCGTGATGCTGTAGTCCGTGGCATCTCCGTTGACCGTGCCCGTGCCTGTCATGGTTGGCAGCGCATCGCCGTAGGTCATGCTCAACGCCAAAGAGCTGATGGTTGCCGTGGGTTGTTCTCGGAAGATGGCATTCAAGCCGGTAGTCAAAGCTGTTGTGTACCGAGTGTTGGTCTCGTCCGAGTTGTAGCGAAAGCGGCCGCTGCCAGAGGCCAAATTGGTCAACCCAGTAAGCCCAGTGCTGCCAGAAATACTGCCTGTGTAAAGCTTGCCAAAGCCGCCAGTGCCCACACTCACAGTCGGACTTCCCGTCAAAATCAGATTGCCACCAGTGCTGCTGCCCGCTGCCGAGTCAATGCCCGCATTCAGAACCAGTGCGCTGGAACTGGTATTGGTTGTGCTGACGTTTTGTGACACGGTCAGATCACCCGTTTTGGTGCCAATGCTGACCGTACCGGTGGCCGAGATGCCGTTGGTTGCGCCCACGGTTCCCAAGGTCAATGCGCCGCTGTTCAGATAAGTCAAAGCAGTTCCGCCAGTGGCTGCTAAAGTGTCTACTGCGTTGCTAGTGCTGTTGTCAAGTGTCACACTGCCGCTGCCAGACAGAAACAAATTACTGGCACTCACGAAACCACTGACTCCATCCGTAGTTGTGCCACTGCCTTGCAGCGTGATGGTGTTGCTGCCTGTGGCTGTTAATCCAGCGTTGAGAGTGATGTTGCCGCCATAAATGCTGATGGGGCCTGCAACGCTGGTAGCTGTATCGATCGTGATAGCCGCTGTATTCCCCGATTTGCCAATAGTCAAACCCGATAGTGTTCCACCTAGGGTGATGCTGTTGAGGCTGAACGCACTGGTGAAGCTCGCGAGGTATGGTGTAACCGTTAAAGTGCCTGTGGTCGTTAGGTTGAATGTGGAAGAGGAAAAGTTGTCAGCGATGAAGGTCACATTCCCTGCACCACGGTTGAGGGATAAGGTGCCGTTTGTTTTTATTGGTGTGGGTATTGTGGAATAGGCGTTGATGACATTAAACTTTAAGTCGCCAGTGCCAGATATAGAGGTTGAACCTTCCAGGCTGACACCTATGTTGACCCCACCTCCGACTTCGAACGTCACATTTCCGCTACCAGAATCCAGCGTGGCGTTGATTGCTTGCGTGCCGATACCTGCAGCGTTTGAGTTTCGTCCTTTAAGGAAAATGTCTCCGCCATTGGTATTGATGGATGTACCGTTTAATTTAAGGCCAATCGTCTTGGCATTAAACGCAGTTGCATGCCCTGGACTGACTGTGAGTCCGTTCCATGTTGTTGTTGCTTCGTTATAAGCGCCACCACCAGCCCAAACATGACCACCATTGGTTGTTATGCTTGCAGATCCGATAGAGATGATGCCCCTACTGCCTGAGCTATCCCAGCCGCTCCAAAGTAGCAAATTAAGTTTGCCTGACGTACTGGAGATGCTGATCGTATTGCCAATCGCCAAATCAACGCCTGCCCGCAAAGTGAGAGTTGCATCACCGCCTGCACTTTTGATCAGATTGACGCCCGAGGTCCAAGAGATGTTGGTTGCGCTATTTAGAACGTCGGTTCCTCCGTTCAGGGCAGTCTGAAAAACGGTTACGGCCGCAGCGTCAATGGTTGCATAAGTTGGATCTAAAAGCCACAAACCATTTTTTCCACCGTTTGATCCAGCGTGCACAGTAATACCATCGGTGTTTAGCGTATGCCCAGAGGTTTCAACTTGACCGCCGTTGCCACCCGTCGCACCACCGGTAGCATTAATGTGGCCATACGCGCTCGTGCTTGACGAGGGATTGGCCACATCACTCCACAGCACCACCGTACCGCCGTTGCCCTGTTGCGTGGCGCTGGCGTCAAGCGTAGCGCCAGCGGTCATGGTCACAGTGGTAGCAGCTTGTGTGGGTTGCTCCGTGGCGGCTAACAACGGATCGACGCTGCCTTGCCAATTGCCACCCACCAACACAGTGCCGCCACCCGTTGCGCCTCTCGCGTCAATGCGCGTGCCGTCGTTCAGTTCAATGTCTGCGCTTTGCACGCTGATGCTGCCGCCTTGGGCTGTCGCGCTGCTCACATCCAAGCTGCCGCTGTTGCTGACCTTATGACTGCCAGTTAGAACAATTCGCCCGCCATCACTTTGCATGCCCGTGGCTTCGATGCGACCGCTGTTCTTCACCACCCCACCTACCAGTCGGTCCATGGACTGCGCACTGAGGATGACCAAGCCACCCGGCGCCTGCACCGCATGGCGGTTGTCCACCAGTGCAGCAATTTGGCTGGCGTCTACGCGCAAACTGGTCAATCGGTTGTTGCTGTCGAACTTGAGATCCACCGCTTCGCCAGACGCCATGGCCACGGTACCCATTTGCGCAATGATGGCACCTTGGTTGCGCACTTCGGGGGCGAGCAGGGCGATGTAACCACCCAAAGCAGCCTTGAGTTCTCCTTCGTTGACCACGCTGCCGGTGCTGGCGTTGCGGTCAAAACGGCTCTTGCCCGCCATAAAGTCTGCATCGCTGATGTCATGGGTAGTGGCAATCAGCCCGCCCACATCCACGCGTGCGTTGGGCGCAAAGTAAATACCCGCTGGGTTGGTCAAAACGATTTGACCGTTGGCAGATATGCGACCAAAAATCTGACTTGGATCAGCGCTCATCACCCGATTGAGAGTGACGCTATTCGCATCGGGCTGCTGGAACTGAACCTGCGCATTACTGCCGACGTTAAAGCTTTGCCAGTTGATGGACGCTCGGCTGCTGCTTTGCTGAATGACCATGTTGGCACCCGAGGTGCTGATGCTGGCCTGACCGGCATTGACCTGAGCGCCCGTTGGCAGCATGTTGGCGGGTGGCGCATTTTGAGCATGCGCGCTTAACGTAAGCAGACCACCAAACAGCGCAGAGATCACTGCTGCTACTTTGACGCCAGAGGTGGGCTTGCCTTTGGCTGAAACTGTTTCAGCAGCAGCCACCCAGGCTTGCTTGCTGGCATTCCATACGCTGTGGAAGGTCTTGTTCATGCGCGTGCTTTTTTCAGAGCTCTTTGGCTTTGCTAGTCTTGCGAGCTGTTTTGGCTTTTTTCTTCACTGCTGTAGGCTGGCTGCGTTCGAGCAATGGCAACAGATTGCGCAATGACAGCATCTGGGCATAAATGGGGCCGAGCTCGCCGCTCTTGAACCAAGCCAACACCTTCTTGTCAGGTAGTTGCTGAAATTTGGCTTCGTCCACAATCCAGACGCCTTCCACAATGGCGCTGCGCTCATCGGTCAAGCGAACTTGCAAGTTTTGTTGAGTCAGCAGACCTGCCTCGTTCAGCTGTTTGACCAAAGCAGTGGTGGACGTTGCTTGGTTTTGAAAATTTGCCAACAGCGTCATGATGCTTTGCGCGAACTCGGTGGGTTCTCCCTTGTCGTTGAGGAGAGCCTCGCCTTCTTTGCCCAGCTGAGGTGCGGTCATGTCAACCGCGAGACTGAGCTGATTGTTGGCACCTTCAGCCAAGATGAACGGGTAGCGGCGTACGCTTACGGGTACATAGCGGGCATTCCAAACACCTTGGTCATCCACAAAGGCATTGGTTTCTTGCTTCAGTCCTGTTAAAGCGAGTGCCATCCACTGTTCGTTTTGACCTTGAATAAAAACAATCGGATATTCAAGGCATGCTTCTGCGAACTCAGCGGCAACCAATGGAACAGCTTGATGCTGACTGGCAAAACGGGCGTCGCCTGATTGAATACGCAGATCTTTGTGCTTCTCGCGGTCAAGAACCACAGGGTTTTGATAGAAAAAAGCAGTTGTTTGTTGGGCGATGTTCATAGGGTGAATTCGTTGGACAGCGGTCGATGTCGACGTGTTTTGCGCTTGCACAACACAGGTTGACAGTGCAAGCGTATAAATGATGAGCATGCGTTTTTTCATCAAAACACCATGCTGGTAGTGAACCAAAAACGGTCCAGTTTTAGAGTGCCATCGCTATCGCTTCCAGTGCTGGTTGGCTTGGGGTTATGACCATCACGGTATGCCCAAGTCAGTTTTGCACTGATGCCGTTGGGGCCTTGCCAGCCCATGCTCAAGCCATGGCCGCGCAGCGTCATGGCTGTAGTGGTTTCGGCGCTGGAGGTTGGCAAAGCAACAACACGCCCATAGTCGACAAAGGCGGAGAGCATCCATGTTGGATCTAGGCGCCAACGCCATTCACCACTTAAGACATGACCTCGCTCTCCACCCAGTTCGCTAAGTGGGTAAGCACGGACAGTTTGCGCACCTCCGATATAGAACTTTTCTGAGGAGTCAAGAATCTGCGTTGCATGTTGTCCAGTCAAGCTGACCAAGAGCGAGTGATTCGTAGTCAATGTTTGCTGGCGGCTCAAGCTGTAGTTGAGCTTGTTGTAATCAGGCTCTATGGCGCCAAGCAAATTGTGGGCTTGCATACTTGTGAGTCGCCCTCTGAGGACTTGCACTGATGCACTGCTTACACCGCCACCGTTAAGGTTGTCGAATGAGTTGCCTGACAGACCTAGATGCAAACTGTCACTCTCGTAGTTAGAGTAGCTCCTAGGGTCACTGGTAATTGTGTTCTTGTTGTTGCTTTTGAAAGACTTGTTATCTAGTCCGCCAGAAAAGTAAAGGTTATGCAATCGCGTGCGCACCAGTGGATAGCTCCACTCAAGTCCCACACTGCTCGAATTTCCTTCAATCTGGAGATCAGTGATGCTGCTAGGACCGCCAATCACTTTGTAACTCATTGAGCTGGTGTTCACACCCAAACGCAGACCGTTATAACCATCGGGCACTGTGAAGCTGATTCGGCTGTAGTCGCTGCCTTGGGTGTGGAGCATGCTCAGGCTGATCAGTTCGCCACGCCCACCGGGACTGTTGATGTTCAAGTTCGCGCTGAGCCGTTGACTACCTGTAGAGCGAGCGCCCGTATTGTCTAAGTTGATGTCGCCATAAGTGAATGTCTCGTCGGTGGCCTGAAGCACTAGGGCAGTTTCGCCATCAGAAGTCCCGGGTACAAGCGTTCCGGCAACGCTTACTCCAGGCAAATCGTCTACCAACAGCAAGGCACGATCCAGCGCATTAGCGTTGAGAAAAGTGCCTTCAGTTTGGTGTGTCTTAAACCATTGCTCAATTTCGGTGCGAGTGACTTGCGAGGGTTGAGCTCCCTCAAATCGCAAACCTGCATAACGGGCTTCCACCACTTGCAGCGTGATGACCCCTGAGCTGATGTCTTGCTCTGGCAAGTAGACCCGTGCAATCCAGCCTGCTTCACGATAGTTTGCCGCCACTGCATCTGCGGCGCGTTGTAGGCCTGCAAAGTCGAGTTTTCGATTGATGAAGTCTGACAATACGGGGGTTAGTTGTTCGCTGCGAAGCAACTCGTTGCCAATGATGCGAAATTCTTTAACGTGCAGGGTGGCGCCAACAGTTGCTTTGCTCTCAGGGGGCGGCGTTGCACGCTCAGGACGTACCGCCTGTGGCAAATGCAACTCGCGTTGTTGCTCTATTTGTTGACGAATGCTTCCCGCGTCAGGCACGGCTTGGGCCATGGCTACTGGGGTTGCAATGAGTAAGGCACCGTGAATGGCCTTGATAGCGAGTGGGAATCGTCCAGCCCAGATAGAGCGATGCATGTGCCAGTCTTTATTACGAAAAATTTTCGTTGATGCTAGACAATGGCATGAAAGATATCTTTCTCAAACTTTCACTTTTTTTGATAATTTTTTAAATTAAATAAGACGAGTGAGTGCCTTGATAGGTATGTATTAGATCAGCTGCAAACGACCCTGCAGCTGGTAACCCCAACCCCTAATCGATCGGATGTGGAGCTCATCGCACCGTGCTTGCTCTAGCTTTTTACGCAGACGAGTGATTCCGATTTCCAGCGCGAGTTTGGGATTTTCGGCGCTCTTTTTTTCCAGAATGTCGATTAGCTGCCAAGTTTGAAGTCGCTGGTCGGCAGTGCGGCCTAAAGCAGCAATCAAAGCGCACTCTAGGCCTGAGAGTTGGATGTCGGGCAGCACAGGGCGTTGCAACAGTTGGCGAGCCATATCAAGTTGCAAGCAAGGTGGCTGTGCTGCGCAAGTTTGTATGCGTCGTCCTAGTGAATGAATTGTTGTGTTCAGTTCTTGAAGTGAAACAGGTTTAGTAAGGTAGATATCGGCGCCTGTGCTGTAGCCAGTTTGCCGATCTCCGGGTCGATTACGCGCCGTAACCATGATGATGCCTACATCGGGCTGAATACTGCGGACCCTCGCAACTACAGACAGGCCGTCTTCTCCCGGTAAGTTCAGGTCTACCACCATGATGTCTACTCTCTGCCATGCAGTTTGCTCAGGCAGTGCTTCAGCGCAGTCAAGGCCTGTAACCTGATAGCCCTGACCGCGAAGGGCGTCCACCATCGTTTCGCGAAGGTCATCGTTGTCTTCGATGACGATGATGTTCAGGAGGGTAGCCACAGACGGAATTCCACATGTTCGCCGTCCACACGATGAGACACTTGCGCGCCAATCAGTTTGGCGAGGTTGTTTGTTAGATACAGGCCCAAGCCAGATCCGCTTTTGCTCAGAGCGCCAGGGCTGCGGTAGTACTTGGTGTACAACCGTTGTGGATTAGGTGTACCCGCTTGTCCGATGACATTGCGCACGGTAATGGCCTGGCCTGTCGGTGTAGACAATAAATTTACGTCTATGAGAGAGGCTGGGTATGAATATTTCAAAGCGTTGTCGATTAGATTGGCTAAACAAATAGCTAGCAACTCAGAGTCTGTATCAAGAACGGCCTCATTTCTTTCTGAAACTTTCACTCGAGATTGATCGCTACAACCTTGTACGCATTCATCAATCACGTCCTGAAGTTTGCAGGGATGTAACTCGGGTCTTAACTCGTGGTGCTCTATTCTTTGGTTGAAGGTGCAACGATCAATGATGCCGTTAATATTGGCTAATGCTCGGTCAATGCGCTGACGCTGTAGATTGACCACGGGACTTTCGTCAAGGCTGATGCGAATAACGGTAAGTGGTGTCTTTAGTTCGTGCGTGAGCATATGCAGGAACTGAGCCTGTTCTTCACGTTGGGCACGTTCGCTATGGACTTTCTGTTCAAGCAGGTTCGCCTCAAGCAGCAGGTGTTGGTGCTGTTTTTCTAAATTGCGGGCTCTGAGGATCAGCATAACAGTCATGATCAAGCTGTTAACAAACCCGGGCAAGATGGCAGCATTTAGAGCCCACTCGGCCGTTGCATGCATATTCAAAAGGGGCAGAGTTGCTAACAGCGTAACCAGCAGTTGTGCAACAGTGAATCCAATGAGGATGCTGCTCGGCAGCAGAGGTTGATTCGGAGCAGTTTTGCTTTGCCTGACAAGTGTGCTGATCGCAATTAATACGAAACCAAATGCGCTCAAGGCTGCAAGGGCGATGATGATTTGCATTGCAAGGCGAGGGTCACCCTGAAAATAAAGCACAAGCGTTGGCAGATATATCGCCTGTATGCTCGTAAAAAGTCTCCAAAGCCACGACACTGGCTTACATTCGTGTAAGAACATCAGCACAAAGGCGGTTCCAGAAAACACGTAAGCAATGACAAATAGCGCGGTAATGTTGCTCAGTGTGGCGCCGGAAAGTTGTTCGCTAAACAGTAAAGATAGGTAACCTTGATGGACGAGTGCATGGGCTAATACAAAAAATTGTTTGACGATAAAGGCAGCAATCAACAGGTCTCTGCGTGTTAGCCATTGCAACAACGCCCAAAAAAGGAAAGCAATTAGTAGCCCTAAATAGAGGGGATAAAGCAATTCTTGCCAACGGTCAGCGGTTGCAGCTTCCTCGATGCTCAAAACCTCAACATAAATCAACAGATTGCTGGTGCTTTGAAGCCGAAGATAGATATAACGTTCGTCTGGACTTCCTTGAATAGCAAAACCATGGTTGAGTGACTTGTACCCGTTGCCTTGTTTGGGGTGGTGGTCACCACTGAAGCGGCGGATCAGATTAGTCTCGGAATGATCGAGAGGGTCGAACAGTTCAATGTGGTCAAGATAGATGGGGCGTATGCGCAGAATCAGTTTTTCCTCAG
>CALKUR010000061.1 GCA_937996725.1 uncultured Dechloromonas sp.
GTCGACACCCTGGAAACCGGCGACGATAACGACGCGGCCAGCCTTGAGGTCTTTGCGCATCGGGGCATCGTCAATCGACAGGATGCGCGCCTTCATGTGGCTGTCATCCGTCAGGATCTTGACCTGGCCGCCGGTGTAGCTGACGGCGTCAACGCCAATTTCCTTGAGCGCCATGGCCAACAGACCAATAGTGACTTGCTCACCGGTGGAGAGGATGACATCCATCTCGCGCGGATCGGGATTATCTTGGAGGGCTTTTGCCAGCGCGATCAGGCGGTTGGTTTCGCCGCTCATGGCGGAAACGACCACCACGACGTCGTGGCCGTCTTTGCGGAAGGCCGCAATACGACGGGCGACGTTCTGGATGCGCTCGGGATTGGCGACGGAGGTACCGCCGTATTTCTGAACGATGAGAGCCATCAGTGAGTCTTACCAAAGGTTGAACAAAACGCCGGAAATTATAGCCTAGTTTCGGCGCAAACCCGCACCTGTTATGGCTTAAGCCGTGGTGTGCCGATGGCCAAATATGTGGCGATGCACCATTTTAGTGCGGTTAAATTTGACATTACGCAAAGCCTGCCTACATTGAAGAGTAAGTGGGAGACAAAAAATGAACACGCCAAATAAGCAGCGGTTCAAGAATACGGGGGGAGTTCAGGGGAAACTTGTGCCCTTGAAAGGCATGCTGAAGATGCCTCCCAAAGAACTTAGGCTCCAGCTTGGACTGACGCAAGCCGACTTCTGGTCACCGGTGGGAATTTCGCAAAGCGGTGGCTCGCGTTATGAGTCTGGCAGGAAGCTGCCGGCCGCGACCAGTGCCCTGCTCCACCTGGTGCACATTGAAGGCCTAGATATCAATCAACTTAACGGCGATGATTTCCGGGTGGGCAGGCAACTTCGCGAAACCGATCCAGCGGCGCATGCCGCGCTGTTGGCTAAAATCGGCAAGAACGCGTAGTTCGTCAGGCGCTCACCTGCACGGTTACCCCGGTGGCGCGGATTTTGTCGGCCCAAGCGTCCATGGTGGGTGCGTTCAAGGCGGTGAGGTGTGGTGCCTCAGGCTGTAACGATGGACGCGCCAAGCCGTAGAGATGCACACCTTGGATCTGGTGGGCGTTACGCGCCACAAAGTCGAGGTAGGCCGCTTCGTCTTCCGCACCCGGTGCTTGGCCATCCCAAGCAAGCCAGCAAGTTTGTAGCCAAACGGGTGCCAAGGTGCAGGCCACATCCAGGCGATGCTGGATCTGCTCGGGTTTGTAACTGATGCCGTTGATCTGTTTCATGGATTCCGGCAGCAGACGGTCGACTTTGAACCAAACCACCCCACCCGCATCGGCCAGTGCTTTGACGCCAGCTTGTACTTCCGGGCGCAGCATGAGGCTACCGTTGGTAATGAGCACGAGTGGAATATGGAGGCCATGCGCGTCGCGCTGGCGGCGGGCAATTTCAACGGCGTCCAGAAACTGCGGCGAGCTGGTCGGCTCACCATTACCGGAAAACGCGATGTCGCGGATCTGGCGCAACGACTCTGGGGTATCCGGCGGAATCATGGGGCTGAGCGCCGGGTTGTCCAGCAAGCCTTTCAGTTCGGCTTCGAGGCGCGCTAGATTCACTTCAGGCGCATCGCCTCGATGTAGCCCGGGCACCTGACAATAGGCACAGGCCCAGTTGCAGGCGTTATTGGTATTGAGATTAATGCCAATCGAGATGCCCTGCATGCGGCGCGACAACACTGGATACACGTAGGTCAGATTCAGAAAATCCGGGTCGTGGTCGCTGAAGGTCAGCCATTTCACGGTAACAGGTGGCTTCGGGTCGGTCATGCGCCAATGATACAATCATGGCCTTGATTTAAACCGGAATTTGCCAGAAGTCATGCGCATTACACGCCGGCTGGAATTTGACGCCGGCCACCGCATCCCCGATCACCGCAGCCAGTGCCGTCATTTGCACGGGCATCGTTACGCCATGGAGATCACGCTCTCCGGCGACGTGATCGAAAAATCCGGCGACCCGGCCAATGGCATGGTGATGGATTTTGGGGATATCAAAACCATCGCCCTGCGCGAAGTCGTCGATCAATGGGATCACGCATTTCTGGTCTATCAGGGCGACACCGAAATCGTACTGCTGCTGGAAAAGATTCCCGAGCACAAAACAGTGATTCTCGATGTGGTGCCAACGGCCGAGAATCTGGCTATGGTTGCCTTCCGGGCCTTAGAACCGCATTACACGCACGCCTACGGCAACAACCTCAAACTGGAACGCGTGCGCCTATACGAAACGCCCAACTGCTGGGCCGATGCCATCGCACCGATCGACTTCATCGAACCAAAGCCCTGAGTCGAGCCTGCCTTTAGTCAACCTTTTGGTAGACGCGTTCGAAGCGGGTTTTACCGCACACCCCGAAATCCCCCGGCCCATACTGCATGAGCCAATCCCCTGCTTCGCCCCGTAATACATCACGACCGGCAGAACGCGCGGCAGTGAATGCTTCATGGATCTGTTTGGCGAGTACTGGCACCGGCTTAGCCGTGTAGTGGCCATCTTGCCCATCGGTCGTTGGTGCAACGGCCTGATATTTAGCGTCGAAGCGATGTCGATCGACACTCCAGCGGTCACCGGTGCAGCCGGTGATGATGGCGTCCCCAATTTGGTACTTATTCGGCCCCTCTAGGCTGATGAGTTCCCCAGGTGCTTGGGCAAACAGCACCTGGACGACTTCCGTCTTAAGATAACGCCCTGCCATTGGATCTTGCGTGAGATCGATGCACTCCAGATGCATGATTAGCGGTTCACATCGACCACGACGCGGCCGCGCACTTTGCCTTCGAGTAGTTTAGCGCCCACCTCAATGGCTTCGGCAAGGCCGATCTCGGCCGTGTTGGCTTCGAGTTTGGCGATATCGAGATCGCGGGCCAGACGTTTCCAGGCTTCGATACGCTTTTCCGCCGGTGCCATGACGCTGTCAATCCCGTAGAGCGTCACGCCACGCAGGATGAACGGCATTACGGTCGACGGAAAATCGGCACCGCCGGCGAGCCCGCACGCGGCTACCGCGCCGTTGTATTTGGTGGTGGCGCAGGCATTGGCCAGCGTGGTGCTACCGACGGAATCAACAACCCCTGCCCAGCGTTCTTTGCCCAGCGGCTTACCTGGTTCAGACAATTCTTTGCGGTCAATGATGCCGGCAGCACCGAGTGCTTTCAGGTGAGGCTCTTCTTCCGGACGGCCGGTCGATGCAATCACGGTGTAACCCAGTTTGGCCAGCAGCATGATGGCGACACTACCCACACCCCCATTGGCCCCGGTAACGAGGATCTCGCCATCCGCCGGTTTGATGCCATGCTTTTCTAGGGCGAGTACGCAGAGCATGGCGGTGTAACCGGCGGTACCGATGGCCATGGCCTGACGCTCACTAAAGGTCGGCGGCAGCGGTACCAGCCAGTCGCCTTTGAGGCGCGCCTTCTGACCCAGGCAACCGCTATGCGTTTCGCCAACGCCCCAGCCATTCAATACGACTTTGTCGCCGGTCTTCCAGCACGGGTGGTTACTTTCGATCACGGTGCCAGCCAGGTCGATACCGGGCGTGAGCGGAAACTTACGCACCACCGGGCCTTTGCCCGTGATGGCCAGGCCATCTTTGTAATTCAGCGTGCTGAAGGCGACCTGAACGGTCACATCGCCTTCCGGTAGTTGCGATTCGTCGAGTTCTTTGAGCTCGGTACGGTAGCCGGCATCGTCTTTGTTGATCTGTAGGGCGCGGTACATGGCAAGTCTCCGTGAGGCAGTTATGGGCACATTCTAAGACGCCAGCGGCGAGATGCAAGACGCGTTGCCGCAAAAGAAAACGGCCCGGAGTATGACCTCCGAGCCGTGATGTTCTGGCGGGTCCGGTGAGATTCGAACTCACGGTAGGCTCACACCTACGGCGGTTTTCAAGACCGCTGCCTTAAACCACTCGGCCACAGACCCTATGTTTGATGCAGGCGAAATTCTATCAGGTTGATTCACTCTTCGGCGGCCGAGAACGACGCGGACCACCCGTACCGGTACGGCTGCGGAATGGCTTGGCCCCCGAACCGGCCGGACGTGGACCCGAAGGCTTCTGCCCGCCACCAGGCTTGGCACCCTGATAACCACCACCGGCGCTCTGGCCGCCACGGAAAGATTTACTGCCGGCGGACTTGCCCGGACCCTTGGCGAACGGCTTTTTGCCACGGTGGTTTTTACGCAGGCTCTTAAGCGCCGGCATGCCGGCCAACTCGCGATGAAGGTTACGGTCTTCGCGCGCTTCACGACGGAACTCGCTGACGATGTCGCGCACGTGCGCGTTCGCACCCCGCGGTTGGCGATCGTCGTCTTCCCAGGCTTCGTCATCGTCGATGAATTGCAACGCGGTCAACGGATCGGTTTCGCCCGGTGCCAGACTATTACCGTTGTACATGGCATCGAGAATGTAGAGTTTTTCTTCGGGCAAGCTTTCCCAGGGATCGCGATCATCGGGGAAATACGGCTGCGCATCGGGGTCACGCGGTTTTCGGCCACGCGGTGGACGCTGGTTGGCTTGCTGACGGGCATACAACCAGGCTTCGCCTTCCTGGCGGGCCTTGGCATCTTCATCCAGTTCCACGGGTTGGCGATCATCATCGGTTTCGTCGAACTCACCGTTGTCCGTACCCTCTTCACCACCCTCGCCGCCTTCACTACCTTCGGCTGCTTGAGGTCGTGCATTGCGTGGGTCGGCCGCGTACTTTGCGGCTTGTTCGGCCTGATACTCGGCCAGCGCCTCTGGCGACATGGGCTCGAAGCCCGGAATGATTTCGGGTTGTATCGAATGACCTAGCAAGCGCTCAATCGACTTCACCAGCACGGCATCGTCGTGCGTCACAAAGGCGATGGTGTCGCCGATGCGACCCTCTTCGCCATTCAAAACCCGATTCAGGCGCGATGGGTAATCATCAGGCACGCCGGGCAGATCGTAATGGACGATCCGTTGAATACCGTCCATATCGAAGCCACGCACGGCCATATCGGTCGTAACCAATGCGTTGAGTTGGTTGTTCTGGAACTCGTCGAGCGCACGCCCACGTGGCTGTTGCCCGCGATGCGCATGCAAGGCAAATGCCGTGATGCCGCTCTTGGCCAATTTACGCGCCAGACCTTCGGCACCAAATTTGGTGCGGGCAAAAACCAACGAACGCGGCCAGCCTTCGTCTTTGAACAGTTGTGCCATCAGCTCGCGCTTGCGATGCGGGTCGCAGGCAATAAAGCGCTGGTGGACTTGCGAGGTGACATCGTCCCCCCGATCAATAATGACTTCTTCCGGGTAACTGAGCAGGCCGTTGGCGAAGCTACGAATATCGTCGCCCAGCGAACTGGCCAACACAACGGTCTGGCATGCCGTCGGCAACAGGGGATACAAGCGCTCTAGTTCTGCAGCCTGCCCCATGTCCATCATGCGGTCGACTTCATCAAAGACCAGGACTTTGACGCTATCAAGATTGACGTGACCCTGGCCCAGATGGTCGAGCAAACGACCGGGCGTCGCGATCAGCACATCGAGGCCGCGTTGTAGCGCCTGCACCTGCGGGTGCATGCTGACGCCACCGTAGACGGCGAAAGAATAGAAGTTGTCGTGACGACCATAGGTACGGAACGCATCAAGCACTTGCAGCGCTACTTCACGCGTCGGCACCAACACCAAGACGCGCGGCCCACGGCCAGCCACTTGCGTGAGCGCCGCGTCTTCCCGTTGCAGCAGATCCAACGTGGGGATGGCATAACCGACCGCTTTACCGGCACCCGCGGGTACACCGACCAGCACATCTTTGCCGGTCAGAATGAGCGGGATCAGCGCAGCCTGTACCGGCGTAGGCGTCAATGCCCCGGTGGTATCGGCATCCTGAATCGCCTTGAGACGCGATTCACTCAGTGAGAATTGTTCAAAAGACATCGTCATGGCCCTCATGGGCGAGCGCATTGGCGCAAATAAATATCAGATCAGGAACGGGCTGCGACGTTCGGCACGTTCCTGCGAATCAATCAGACAGGAAGACCACGCGACAGGTCGTTGCGGATGTCGTCGACCGACTCCAAGCCCACAGCCAGACGCAGCAGATTATCTTTGATGCCTGCAGCGGCACGGGCTTCCGGTGTAATACGACCATGAGTCGTCGTGGCCGGATGCGTGAGCGTTGTACGGGTATCACCCAGATTGGCGGTAATCGACAACAACTGACAGGAGTCTACCACACGCCAAGCGGCATCTTTGCCACCCTTGACCTCAAAGCTGACGATCGCGCCCCCACCCGACTGCTGGCGCTGAGCCAGTTCATACTGCGGGTGCGACGGCAGACCAGGGTAGTAAACGCGTTCAACGGCGGGATGGGCCTCTAGCCAACGGGCCAGCTCAAGCGCCGAAGCCGACTGGGCGCGCATGCGGATGCCCAGCGTTTCCAGACCCTTGCCGAGTACCCAGGCATTAAAGGCAGACAGGGTCGGCCCCGTCGTGCGCAGGAAGACAAAAACCTTCTCGATGATGGCCTTATTGGCGCAGACAGCACCGCCCAGGACACGGCCCTGACCATCCAGATACTTGGTCGCTGAATGGACAACGATATCGGCACCCAGGGTCATGGGCTTTTGCAGTACCGGGGTACAGAAGCAGTTATCAACGGCCAGCAGCAGATCGTGCTTTTTCGCGATGGTCGACAATGCGGCGATATCGCCAATCTCGGTCAGCGGGTTGGACGGTGTTTCGCAGAACAACAGCTTGGTGTTCGGACGCACAGCCGCCGCCCATTCGGCAGGGTCGGACAGCGACACGAAGGTGGTGTCGATATTGAAGCGCGGCAGTATGGTGCCTAACAGCTGAATGCTGGAACCAAACAGCGACTTCGAGGCGACGATGTGATCACCCGCACTTAAGTTGGCCATGATCATGGCCGTAATAGCGGCCATGCCACTCGCTGTCGCGATACAGCCTTCGGCACCTTCTAGTGCAGCAAGGCGCTCTTCAAAGAGGGTGACACTGGGATTGGTGAAACGCGCATAGACATTGCCGTCTTCTTCACCCGAAAACATGACGGCAGCCTGGGCCGCGTTATCAAAAACGAAACTCGAGGTCAGATACATCGCCTCGCTGTGCTCGCGATGATGCGTACGATCCATCCCGGCACGAACGGCCAAGGTGTCGATCGATAGGTCTGCCGGCAGCGGTTTTTTCTTATGTTCGGTCATGATGGCGCTAGTTTACTGCCCCGGACGGCGGACGAACATCTCGATCTGCTGGGCGGCGTTACCGCCTTCGTCATCATCATCCTGACTGGAAGATGCCGCCGGCTTCTGATTGCGTGCCTGTTCGACATTGTCCAGATAGGCCTCATCAACGTCGCCGGTGATGTAGCAGCCATTAAAGCATGAGGCATCGAAGTGATGAATGCGCGGGTTGCATTCGCGGACCGAAGCTTCCAGCGCATCCAGATCCTGATAGATCAGTTCGTCGGCACCAATCAGCGCGGCGATCTGCGAATCGGTGCGGCCCGTCGCGATCAACTCGCCACGCGTCGGCATATCGATGCCGTAAACATTAGGGAAACGCACCGGGGGTGACGCTGAAGCAAAGTACACTTTTTTCGCACCAGCGGCACGTGCCATCTCCACGATCTCGTGGCTGGTAGTGCCACGCACGATGGAATCATCGACCAGCATGACGTTCTTGCCAGCGAATTCCTGCGTAACGGTATTGAGTTTCTGGCGAACGGACTTCTTACGGGTCGATTGACCCGGCATGATGAATGTACGGCCAATGTAACGGTTCTTGACGAAGCCTTCGCGGAACGGAATGCCCAGCGCCTGCGCCATCTGTAACGCAGCAGGCCGCGACGAATCGGGGATCGGAATCACGACATCGATATTCTTAGGATCGATCACCTTGCTCACTTTATCGGCCAGTTTTTCGCCCATACGCAAACGGGTTTCGTAGACCGACACGCCATCCAGCATGGAATCCGGTCGAGCCAGATACACATACTCAAACAAGCATGGCGAGAGCTCATGACGGTCGGCGCACTGTTCGCGCGACATGTTGCGATCGAGGTCGACAAACACCGCCTCACCCGGCGCGACATCGTCGACACGCTCAAAACCCAACGTATCCAGCGGCACCGATTCCGACGCCAGCATCCATTCGGTGCCTTCGGGCGCTTCATTCTTGCCCAAAACTAAGGGTCGGATACCAAAAGGGTCACGGAAAGCCAGCAACCCATAACCGGCGATCATGACGACCACTGCATAGGCACCGCGCACACGCTGATGCACGCCGCGCACCGCTTTGAAGACGGCTTCTTTGTCGAGTACTGTGCCGCGTGCGGCTTTCTGCAGCTCGTGTGCCAGCACGTTGAGCAGCACTTCAGAATCAGAATTGGTGTTGATGTGACGCAGATCCTGCTTGAAGAGCTGCTGCTTGAGCGCTTCGGCATTAGTGAGGTTGCCGTTATGCGCCAGCATTAGACCAAACGGCGAGTTCACATAGAACGGCTGCGCTTCGGCAAAGTTGTAAGCCGAACCGGCCGTTGGATAGCGACAATGCGCAATCCCCCAGGTACCGGGTAGTGCACGCATGTTGCGCGTACGAAACACGTCACGGACCAGACCTGGTCCCTTATGCATGTGGAATGTGCTGCCTTCAGCGGTAGAAATCCCCGCCGCATCCTGGCCGCGGTGTTGCAACACCATCAGGCCATCATAAAGCAGCTGGTTAACCGGGGTGGTGGCGACGACGCCGATGATTCCGCACATGGTGTGTCTCGATTACTTGGAAATTGGATTCTTGGGGGCCAACTGGGGCGCAAGCTGTGGAGCCAACTGTGGCACTAATTGGGGGGCCAGCTGAGGTGCCATCTGGCTCAGAGCATCGGCGTAGGCGATATGCTTGGCCAGATCGGTGGGCAACCAGGGTTTAATGAATGTCACGCCCTGCTCGGCCAAAGGCGCGAAACGCGCCTGACGCCACCAAAGTTCTTCGGGCAGTTTCGTCATGCCACCGATGGCAACCAGCAACAGAATCAGCAGCACACCACGCGCCGCACCAAAGACCATGCCGAGGGTGCGATCGAAAAAACCCAGGCCAATGGCATGCAAGGTTTTACGCAGCAAGGCGCGGAAAATCGATACTGCCAGAATGGTCGCGATGAACAGGAGAATCCAGCCGCCGGCGATTTGCCAAAACGTAACCGTGAGATACGGGGCGAGCAACTGCGTACCGACCTGTTCGCCCCACTCTCGCGACACCAGGAACGCCGCTACCCATGATCCTAGGGAGAGGACTTCGCTCACCATACCGCGCCAGGCGCCCAGCAGCACTGAGGCGGCCAGGATGGCAATGATGGCGTAGTCAAAACCGGTCATAGCGCTTGAGACAGAAAAGACTGGCGGGAGTCGGACTGGGGCTGGCTAGTTACGGACCCGGTCGCGACCATCATCATTTCTTGGCGATCATGCCGTTCATACCGGCTTTGGTGATTTTGGCGAGCGCCTTATCGGCGGCGTCCTTGCTCGGGAACGGGCCAGCCTTAACGCGCGTCTTACCGGCCAAATTACCGCTGGCCTCTTCGGTCCAGCTGCTAATACCCTGGGCTTTAAGCTTGGCACGCACCTGCTTCACGTTATCCGCATCAGCAAAGACGCCCACCTGAATGTAGTACTGCCCGACCTGATCCTTGGCCTCTTTGCTGTCTTTTTTGTCCGCAGGCTTCTCGGCCGGTTTCTCTGCCTTCTTCTCGACTGGCTTCGCCGGTTCCGGTTTCTTTTCGACAACCGGCTTCGGCTCCGGCTTCACTTCGGGCTTGGCAGGTTCGGCAGCAGCCACCACAACCGGTGCTGCCGGTGATGCTGGTGCAGATTCAGCAATTTTCACGGGTGCGGCATCCACCGGTTTCGCATCGCTCTGAGTGGCTGGTACCGGAGCAGGCTCAGGCTCCGCCGGTGCCGGCGGGGCGACCGGCGCAGGCGCATTTCGCTCTTCTGCAGTCACGATGCGGAAATCGTTGAGTTGCGGTGGCGGCGTCGTATCCATGATCAGCGGTAAGACCGCTGCCACGACGATGACAAAAAATGCCGCACCGATTAAACGACGGCGCGCACTCTTTTTGAGTTCCTGTTGTGTATCTGATTCCGGAGTATCTGGCTTCATGCCGTTCTGCCAAGGTCCCGCAGGATGTCCGCGACTGTTAGGAAAGATCCGAAGGCCACAATTCTATCACTCTCGGTCGCATTTTTTCGTGCTGCAGCATAAGCACTCGGGGGATTTTCATATGACTCAATCTGGGCCGTTTTCACCCCCAGACTGATCAGGGTTTCCTGCAACTGCGCCGAAGTGGCCGAACGCGGGCTATCGACCGGCGTCAGATACCAACGGTTAATTTGTTTCAGCAAGGGCTTGAGCACGCCGACCAAATCTTTATCGGCCATCATGCCGAGTACGCCATGCTGGGTATGAGCGAAAGGCAACTGGCCGAGGTTAGCGGCCAGCACGCTGGCGGCATCGGGATTATGTGCGACATCCAGTACCAGATCCGGAGGCCCGGGAATGACTTGGAAACGCCCAGCCAGCTCGGATTCAAGCAGGCCGCGGCGAACAGCACCCATGGCGACCGGCAAACGGTCTTGTAGGCAATCAATGGCCGTCATGGCGGCAGCGGCATTGCGCAGTTGGATTTTGCCGCGCAGGCCAGGATACGCCAAGCCACCGCGGCGCTGAATGCTTTCGACTGGCGTTCCGGGTTTACGCTGCCAGTAGCGCCACTGGATGCTGGGCAATCCCTCCTCGCCCGCCAGCGGTTCGAACCCGAACGCTTCGCCGATCAGGTACACGATGGCACCCTTTTCAGCCAGTTGCTTGCGCGCCGACACCGGCAAGTCAGGTTCGGCAACCACGATCGGTTGACCGGCCCGCGCGATGCCGATCTTTTCCAGCGCAATCGCTTCACGGGTGGATCCCAAATAGTCCTGATGGTCGAGTGCAACACCAGTCACGACCGCCACATCTGGGTCATACAGATTCACGGCATCCAGTCGACCGCCCAACCCTACTTCCAGCACCATGACATCCACATCGGCCGCGAGAAAGACCTCCATGGCCGCGAGTGTGGTGAATTCGAAATACGTGAGCGTTTCGCCCGTGATAGCACGCGCCTCTTCAACACGATCAAATGCGGCGACGATGCGCGCATCCTCGACCGGTACGCCATTTAGACGGATACGTTCATTGAAATGCACCAGATGTGGGCTCGTATAGGTGCCCACCTTGTAGCCGGCGCGATCGAGGATGTTACTCAGATAGGTGACGACCGAGCCCTTGCCGTTCGTGCCGCCCACCGTAAAGATCGGTTTACCTGCCAGCCGTTTGGCGTGGCGCAATTCTGCGGCGACAATCGCAACGCGATCCAGACCGAGCTCAATACCCGCCTCACCCCGTGGGTGCATGCGTTCGATATGGTCTAGCCAGGCAGCCAGACTTTCGTGCTTAGCGGACATCGCTGCGCGACATACGATGAAGGCACCCCACGCGTTCGATCAGGAGCAGACGGGTTCCTTGCGCAGGAGGCGCAGCAGTGACGACAACTCGTCACGCAGGCTCTTGCGATGAACGATCATGTCGATGGCCCCCTTCTCAAGCAGGAACTCGGCACGCTGGAAGCCTTCTGGCAGTTTTTCTCGGACAGTCTGTTCGATCACACGCGGACCCGCAAAACCTACCAACGCATTCGGTTCGGCAATCACCACATCACCCACAAAAGCAAACGATGCCGAGACACCACCCATGGTCGGATCAGTCAGCACCGTGATGAACGGCAAGCCATGGCGCGCCAGCTCAGAAATAGCGGCCGTCGTTTTGGCCATCTGCATCAGCGAAAACAGGCCTTCCTGCATACGGGCACCGCCCGACGCCGTGATACAGACAAAGCCGCATTTGTTTTCAATGGCGGCCCGCACACCGCGAACAAAACGTTCGCCCAGCACGGAGCCCATTGAACCACCCATGAATTCGAACTCGAAACAGGCCACCACGGCCGGCTCGGCTTCAATCGACCCCTGCATCACCACGAGTGAATCCGTTTCACTGGTCTGCTTCTGGGCCTCTGCGACGCGTATCGGATACGGGCGGCTGTCAACAAACTTGAGGGCATCTTTGGGGCGCACATCCGCACCAAGTTCGGTACGGCCATGGGCATCCATGAGCATATCGAGGCGTTCGCGTGCCTTCACGCGATGATGATGCTCGCACTTCGGGCAGACCTGCATGTTGGCTTCGAGGTCCGCCGTGTAGAGCACGGTTTCGCAGTTGGGGCACTTGCACCACAGGCCTTCTGGTAACGCACTCTTGCGCTGTTGACCATCCGCACGTTTGATCTTCGGGGGCAGCAGTTTGTTAACCCAGTTCATCGTGTGCTCCTATCCTATCGATTCGTCAGTTCTTACTTGGCACTGGCTTGATCCACACCAGCGCGAATATTTTTCATCACGGCGAGCAGCGCAGCACGTGCTTCACCTGCCGGCGCATCGGTGATGGCGTCGATCAGGCGGCTACCCACCACCACCGCATCGGCCATGCCCGCCAAACGTTCAGCGGTGCTGGCATCACGAATGCCGAAACCCACGCCAACCGGTAAGCCCGTTTTAGCGCGAATCTGCGGAATCCGCTGGGACACTTCGTGCAAGTCGAGGTGACCGGCACCCGTGACCCCTTTTAGGGAAACATAATACAGGTAGCCGCTGGCCACCTTAGCGACGGCCGCGATCCGCTCTTCCGTTGAGGTCGGTGCCAGTAGATAGATTGGATCCATATCGACGGCCCGCAACTGCTGAGCAAAGTCTGCCGATTCTTCCGGCGGATAATCGACGACGAGGATGCCATCGGCCCCAGCCGCTTTGGCAGCGGTCACAAATGCGGTCTGTCCAATGCATTCGATCGGATTAGCGTAGCCCATCAGCACGATCGGCGTTTCCTGATTGGTCTTACGAAACTCGGCAACCAGGGCGAGTGTCTGATGCAGCCCCACACCATTGGCGATGGCACGCTCAGCGGCACGCTGAATCACCGGACCATCGGCCATCGGATCCGAAAACGGCACACCCAGTTCGATCACGTCGGCACCGCCTTCGACTAAGGCGTGCAGAAGATCAACCGTCAGCGTTGGCGACGGGTCGCCAGCCATAATGTAGGGAATCAGGCCCTTACGGCGCTGCTTAGCTAGCGCGGCAAAGGTATCAGCAATGCGGCCCATTATTTGGCCTCCACATTGTTGCTATCGTTGACTTGCATACCCGCCTTGGCGAAGGCCGTCCGACAGCTCTGGCGACAATAAAATTCCATGCCACTTGCTTCCGACACAATGTGCAGATCTTTATCACCACGACCCGACAGGTTCACCAGTAGGATTTTGTCTTTAGGGAGCGTTGGTGCCAGCTTGGCCGCGTAGGCCAGGGCATGACTCGATTCCAGCGCCGGGATAATGCCTTCGATACGACACAGGTCATGAAATGCCTGCAGCGCTTCTTTATCGGTGGCACCGACGTATTCGGCACGACCACTGTCCTTCAACCATGCATGTTCTGGGCCGACGCCCGGGTAATCCAGACCGGCCGAGATCGAATGGGTTTCGATGATCTGGCCGTTATCGTCTTGCAGCAGGTAGGTACGGTTACCGTGCAGCACACCCGGCTTACCCAATTGCAACGAGGCCGCATGACGCGGCGTATCGATGCCATCACCCGCGGCTTCAACGCCGATCAGGCGCACGCTATCGTGCGGGATGTAATCGTAAAAGATACCCATGGCGTTGGAACCGCCGCCCACACAGGCGATGACGGCATCTGGCTGGCGACCAACCATGTCCGGCATTTGCTTAACGCACTCTTTGCCAACGACCGAATTAAAGTCGCGCACCATCTTCGGATACGGGTGCGGACCAGCGACTGTGCCGATGATGTAGAACGTATCTTCGACATTAGTCACCCAATCGCGCATCGCTTCGTTAAGCGCATCTTTGAGGGTCTTAGAACCGCTCGTCACGGGCACCACTTCGGCACCCAGTAACTTCATACGGTAGACGTTAGCCGATTGCCGACCCACATCCTCCGCACCCATATACACCACGCACTTCATACCAAAGCGCGCCGCCACGGTGGCCGAGGCCACGCCGTGTTGGCCCGCGCCTGTTTCTGCGATGACGCGCTGCTTGCCCATGCGCTTGGCCAGCAAGGCCTGACCGATGGTGTTGTTGATCTTGTGGGCACCGGTGTGATTGAGGTCTTCACGTTTCAGGTAGATCTGTGCCCCGCCCAGAATTTCGCTCCAGCGTTTGGCGTGATAAATCGGACTCGGACGACCGACGAAGTGCTTTAGTTCGCTCTGGAATTCGGCGATAAATTCCGGATCGCGGCTGTAGTGCGCGTAGGCATGCTTGAGCTCTTCCAGCGCGGCAACCAGCGTTTCCGAAACGAAGGAGCCACCATAAGGACCAAAATGCCCGCGGGCGTCGGGGTAATCGTAAGACATCATTAACCGAACTTTCTGACTACGGAGAGTAGCCTCTATCAGGCACCACGTACGGCACTGACAAAGGCGCGAATCTTGGCGGCATCTTTGATGCCTTTAGCGCTTTCCACGCCGGACGACACATCGACCGCCGCCGGCCGCACCTGACGAATGGCTTCAGCCACGTTGTCGGGGTTCAGGCCACCGGAAAGAATCACCGGCAGCGGGCAGGAGGCCGGCACCAGCGACCAGTCGAACGACTCACCGCTACCGCCGTAAGCCGGGGTCCAGGTGTCGAGCAACAGCGCGCGCGCCGAGGGGAATTGCGAGGCGAATTCTAACAGATCCACCCCCGGTCGAACCCGCGCTACACGGAGGTACGGCAGGCCGAAACCCTCGCACTGGTCGACAGTTTCATCGCCATGGAATTGCAGCAAATTGAGCGGTACGGCTTCGATCACCCGGTGCACTTCCGCCCGCGAGGCGTTCACAAAGAGCCCCACGATGGTGACAAAGGGCGGCACATGACGGCAAAGCTCGGCGGCCTGCTCAATCGACACATGGCGTGGGCTATTGGGGTAAAACACTAGGCCGACCGCATCGACCCCGGCGGCGACCGCCGCCTGCACGTCTTCCGCACGGGTCAGACCGCAAATCTTGATTCGGGGTGTCGTAGTGTTATTCATGCCGTTGTTTGATCAGAGGGTAAAGATGCCTAAGGGGTCCCCGGTCTGCACCGGCAGACCCAAGTCCACATCATAATCGACCCCGGTCAGATAGAGTCCATCCGGCATGAAGGTCGGCGGCGCAATGGTCCGGTCTTTCTGGGCCAGAAGTTCAGCCATGAGCGATGCTGCCGCCCCACCCTTGCCGACATGTACCAGCGCACCGACCAGGTTACGGATCATGTGCTGCAAAAAGGCATTGGCGGCAAAGTCAAAAACGATCCAGTCACCCTGGCGAACAACCCGAGCTTCAGTCAGCGTACGGATTGGGGTATTCGCCTGGCATTCGGCGGCGCGAAAGGCACTGAAATCATGGGTGCCCAAAATCGATTCGGCTGCTTCGGCCATCAAGCCAGCATCGAGCGGCCGGTGGAACCAGCCAATCCGCCCAGAGAACACCGCTGGTCGCTCCGGACGATTGAGCAAGATGTAACGATAGTGCCGACCGGTGGCGGAAAAGCGGGCATGGAAATCTTCCGGTACGGGCTTGGCCCAGCGGACAGCACAGGCATCGGGCAGCAAGGCATTCACGCCACGCACCCAGGCAGTATCCGGCCGGACCACGGCGGTATCAAAGTGCACCACCTGCCCGGTGGCGTGCACGCCGGCATCAGTGCGACCGGCGCACATCACCTGAATGGGCGCGTCGGCAATCTGGCTCAATGCGGTTTCCAACGCATCCTGGATGGTTGGCACAATCGACCCCGCCGGGCGGTCACCGATCGAATGCGGTGCGGGCCCCTGGGTCTGCCAGCCGTGGAAACATTGGCCATCATATTCGACACCCAAGGCCCAACGTTGCGATGGTGACGCAGTCATGTCGTCTGCCCCAGGATCAGCGCCAGCAGGCTTAGTGCCAACAAACTGCCGCCCAACAAAAGATCGCGTTGGGTCAATGCGGCGTCGGGCAACACGATCGTTTGTGCCTGATCTAGTTCGGCCTCAAACACATCCGGGGAATTGGGTTCCATCCCGGCCAACGCTAGGACATCTTGCAGGTTGCGTGGGCTGGGGGCCGATTCGAGGTAATCAAAGACCAGGAGCAGCCGTGCCACAGCGCGTTCTGGCCATACTGATTTACCGGCCAAGGGTTGCAACAGTGCCAACGTGCCTGCAGCCAGTGCGCGTTGATCGGTGCTATCCAACAGGAGTGTCACGCTAGCCAGCATGCCAAGCAAGCGCATCAATTGCGTGATGGCTAGGTGCATGCCTTCGCTGGTGGGATAGAGACCCCATTCAGGCAACAACGCCGCACCGGGCGTCATCAACAGCGTCACCCCGAACAGCACCAGAATGAGCAAACGCAAACGACGCAGTAGCTTCATAAAGCGTGGGCGGTGCATCAACAACGCCCAAAGCACTAACCCCGCGGCCAACCAAAGGCCCAAGGTCGATTGCAGCCCGATCGCCACCGCCAACACGCCAATTAATTTCAGCGCCGGTGTCCAGATCGGGGCGTCACGCGTCATTTAGTGCGACCGGCGGTCTTTGGTGCTGTCTGACGACAGATCCAGATTGATGGCACCCCAGTCGACTTTGGGCTTGCGTGTGATGCGTGGCCGTTCGTCTGCCGGCGGCGACTCGTGACCCCCATGGCGCGCACGCTCGCCAACACGTGCAATGTTCACACCGAGGAACATGCCGATCAACAGAAGGAACAGGCCACCGACAATCCAGGGCCAATCAGGAACATTCATTCATCTACTCTTATAAAACGAAACGCCCCACTCGCGTGAGGCGCTAATGCGACCACGAGCAAATGGCTTAGCGAGCGGGATAGAGTGCGAGGCGTACCGAACGGAGCGACCGAGACATACCTCTTAGGTAGGCGAGGAAGCGAGTACGGCACAACAAAGCAATCTGCCCGCGCAGCAAACCATTAACCAGTAACGAGGATGCGCAGCATACGGCGTAAGGGTTCGGCAGCGCCCCACAGCAGCTGGTCGCCACAGGTGAATGCGGCCAGGTAATCCGGGCCCATCGCCATCTTGTGCAGACGGCCCACCGGGATCGTCAGCGTTCCGGTGACGGCCGCTGGCGTCAGATCACGCTCGCTAATCTCGCGATCATTCGGCACAACCTTCACCCACTGGTTGGCCTTGGCGATGATGTCGCTGACTTCGTCCAGCGGCACATCCTTCTTGAGCTTGATGGTCAGGCCCTGGCTGTGGCAGCGCATGGCGCCGATGCGCACGCACAGGCCATCGATCGGGATCGAACCGGCGCTGCGGAAAGCCGGGTTGCCCAGGATCTTGTTGCACTCGGCGCCGCCTTTCCACTCTTCCTTGCTCTGGCCGTGCTCCACAGGCACGTCGATCCAGGGGATCAGGCTGCCTGCCAGCGCAGTGTTGCGGAAGTTCTTGGTGGGGAAGGACGCATCACGCATGGTGGCGGCCACCTTGCGGTCGATGTCGAGGATGGCCGAGGCCGGGTCGGCCAGCTCGGCCTTGACGGCGTCGTGCAGCGCGCCCATTTGCGAGAGCAGCTCGCGCATGTTCTGCGCGCCGGCGCCCGAGGCGGCCTGGTAGGTCATGGCCGAGACCCACTCGACCAGGTTGTGCTGGAACAGGCCACCCAGGCCCATCAGCATCAGGCTCACGGTGCAGTTGCCGCCGATCCAGTTCTTGCCGCCTTGGCCCAGCGACTGGTCGATCACGTTGCGGTTGACCGGGTCCAGGATGATGACCGCGTCATCGGCCATGCGCAGGCTCGAGGCGGCGTCGATCCAGTGGCCGTTCCAGCCGGCAGCGCGCAGCTTGGGGTAGACCTCTTTGGTGTAGTCGCCACCCTGGCAGGTGATGATGATCTCGCACTTTTTCAGGGCGTCGATGTTGTTGGCATCCTGCAGCGTGGTTTCGTTCTTGGCCATCGCGGGGGCTTTGCCGCCCGTGTTGGAGGTGGAGAAGAACACCGGCTCGATCAGGTCAAAGTCCTTTTCCTGAATCATGCGGTCCATCAGAACCGAGCCGACCATGCCGCGCCAGCCGACCAAACCTACCAACTTGCTCATTTCAATGCCCTTTCAAAGTTAAACAGTGCCACACACGACTGGGACAGCTGCCTGCTTGCCCGGCTCGTCTGGCCGGGGAGGGCGCACGACGAACCAGAGCCGTTCAGCCCTTAATGGTCGTGGTTTTGGTGGAGGTTGCGCGCGCGCCAGCAGCCACCATGGTGGCGGCAGCAAGGTTCTGGGTGAACAGGCGGGCGGCAAACATGGGCCTGATTGTACCGGATCGGCTTGGATGGGCCTGACGGCACGGCATGCCTGATGGGGATGCCGTCCGGCCAACAAAAAAGCGCCCGAAGGCGCTTCTTTGTTCGAAACACCGGGCAGATCAGCCCAGTGCCTTGACCACCGCGTTGCCCATTTCCTGGGTGCCGACCTTGGTCGTGCCTTCGCTGTAGATGTCGGGCGTGCGCAGGCCCTGGGCCAGCACGGCCTTGACCGCGGTTTCGATGCGCTCGGCGGCTTCGGCCTGGTTGAGGCTAAAGCGCAGCATCATCGCAGCCGACAAGATGGTGGCCAGCGGGTTGGCCACGCCCTTGCCAGCGATGTCAGGCGCGCTGCCGTGGCTGGGCTCGTACAGGCCTTGGTTTTTCGTGTTGAGGCTGGCCGAGGGCAGCATGCCGATCGAGCCGGTCAGCATCGAGGCTTCGTCCGAGAGGATGTCGCCGAACATGTTGCCGGTCACGACCACGTCAAAGGCCTTGGGCGCCTTGACCAGCTGCATGGCGGCGTTGTCCACGTACATGTGCTCCAGCGTCACATCGGGGTACTGGGCATGCACCTCGGTGACCACGTCCTTCCAGAACTGGAAGGTTTCGAGCACGTTGGCCTTGTCGACCGAGGTCAGGCGCTTGCTGCGCTTCTGCGCGGCCTGGAAGGCGACATGCGCGATGCGGCGGATCTCCGGCTCGGAATAGCGCATCGTGTCAAAGCCTTCGCGCGCACCCTGGAACGGGCCATCCGGCGCTGCGCGTACGCCGCGCGGCTGACCGAAGTAGATGTCGCCGTTCAGTTCGCGCACGATCAGGATGTCGAGACCGGACACGACTTCGGGCTTCAGCGTCGATGCGCCGACCAGTTCCGGATACAGGATCGCCGGACGGAAGTTCGCGAACAGCGTCAGGTGCTTGCGCAGGCCCAGGATCGCCTGCTCGGGGCGGAGTTGCCGTTCGAGCTTGTCGTACTTCC